>CAXTRW010000083.1:0-11988 GCA_964246765.1 uncultured Acidobacteriaceae bacterium
CCGAGACCTGGGCGGATGGGGGGCCGAACTCGGGCTGGCTGGGCGGGACGGGCGAGAGCTGGGAGCGTGGGCCTTACTTCCTGGACGGGCTGTGGCCGCTGGCGGTGCAGCTGGATGATGCACGGCTGAAGACAAAAGCGCAGCGGTACATCGACTGGACGCTCGCGAGTCAGACGCCGGACGGGATGTTCGGGCCGAAGAGCAACAACGACTGGTGGCCGCGCATGGTGATGCTCAAGGTGCTGACTCAATATTACGAGGCGACCGGCGATCCGCGGGTGATCCCGTTGATGACCCGGTACTTTGAGTACCAGCTGACGGCGCTACCCGGGCGGCCGCTGCGGGACTGGGGCAGATACCGCTGGCAGGACAACGCGCTTTCGGTGCTGTGGCTGTACAACCGGACCGGCAACCCGAAGCTGCTGGATTTAATGAAGTTGCTGCACCGGCAGGGTTACGACTGGCAGGCGCAGTATGCCGATTTCAAGTACACGCAGCGGACGACCAAGGAGGCCATCGGGCTGGGCGAAAACGGCGGGATTCCGGACGCGGCGATGCAGACCCACGGGGTGAACAACGCGCAGGCGCTCAAGGCCGCGCCGGTGTGGTCTATGGTGACGGGCTCGGCCGCGGACCGGGCGGGTTTGGCCCAGATGCTCGGGCAGCTGGACAAGTATCACGGGATCCCGAACGGGATGTTTTCAGCTGACGAGCACCTGGCGGGGCGCAACCCCTCGCAGGGCATCGAGCTGTGCGCGGTGGTGGAGGCCATGTTTTCGCTCGAGCAGTCGCTCGCGATCCTGGGCGACCCCGCCCTGGGGGATCGCCTGGAAAAGCTGGCCTTCAACGCGCTGCCCGGGACCTTCACTGACGACATGTGGGCGCACCAGTATAACCAGGAGCCGAACCAGGTGGAGTGCTCGCTGCACCACAAGCCCTGGACCACGGACGGGCCGGAGTCGAACCTGTATGGCCTGGAGCCGAACTTCGGCTGCTGCACGGCGAACTTTCACCAGGGCTGGCCGAAATTCACGGCGAGTTTGTGGATGGCCTCTCCCGGGGGCGGGCTGGTGGCGGCGGCGTACGCACCGAGTGAGGTGCGGACGGAAGTGCGCGGGGTGCCGGTGCATGTGGTCGAGGAGACTGAGTACCCGTTCCGCGGGACGGTGCGATTGACGATAAACCCGCCTTCGACGCATGCGTTTCCGCTGCTGCTGCGGATCCCGGGATGGGCGGCGGGGGCGCAAGTGCGGGTGAATGGAGTGGCGCAGCCTGCGCCTTCGGCGGGAAGTTTTGCGAAGGTGGACCGGACCTGGAAGCGTGGCGACGTCGTGGAGATCGAGTTTCCGCTCGCGCCGCAGGCTTCGCGTTGGTTCAACGATTCCGTGGCGCTGGAGTGGGGGCCGCTCGTGTTTTCGCTGCCCGTCGGCGAGGACTGGGTGAAGCTGCGCGAGCGGGGCATGACGGCGGACTGGCAGGTATACCCGTCCTCGGCGTGGAATTACGCGCTTTCGTCGGCGCAGCCGGAGGCGGTTGCCGTGAAGCAAAAGGCGCTGGGAGCGCGGCCGTTTGCGCTGGCCGGAACTCCGGTAACGCTGGCGGTGAAGGCGCACAAGCTGCCGAACTGGGAGGCGGAGGATGGGGTGGCGGCCGCGCCTCCGAATAGCCCCGTGTCCGCCGCGGGCTTGCCTCCGGCGGAGACCGTTACGCTTGTGCCGTATGGGGCGGCGAAGCTCCGGATTACGGCGTTTCCGACGCTGGGTTAAGGTCGCCACGAGAAAAACAAAACCGCCTGCGCGGCCGGCGCCCACTTCGTGGGGTGTTTTGTTGGTGCTGAACTGCCGATTCAGTGGTGCTTTAACAAAGACCCGCCATCAAGTGGCCGCCTCCCGCGTCAAGGGTTTTGCTTTTGATCTGTCTTAGTAGCGGTCGTGGTCGCGCCAGTCATGATCGCGCCGGTCGCGGTCCCAGTGCCGATCGTCGTCGTGCTCCCGCTGCCACTGCTCGTGCCGCCACTCGGCTGCCCGCGCGGCTTCCCACTGCTCATGCTGCTCGTGCTCGATCCAGCGCCGGCGCGCATAGGCATCGTACGCGACGGGGTCGTTGCACCCGAACCCGGGCGCGGGGTATGCGCCCACGGCGACGCCGAATGTGACCTGGGCCTCCACTTTATGGGGTGCCGCAAACAGGAGCGCTCCCGCAAGAGCCGCGCCCGTAAACCATTTCGCGATTGCCTTTGTGCTGCGCATGTGTCACCTCCGTGCTACGTGTAGGTAAACCCGGCTTTCGGCCGACGAGTTTCGCGCAACTTTTCGGGGTTTGCGTGTTCGCGATTCTGATGAAAGCTCAAGCCTCGCGCGCCGGATGTGGGATCATCGCAGCTTTGTGACAAAGCGATCCATCGCTGCCGCGAAGCACAACCCACGGGTCGAAGTCGGGACGTGGGGCATCCGTGTTCGTTCGATTCGAGTAAGGTTTCTGGGCTATCGAGCGCGAGAATTCTTCACCGGAGCCGCGGGCGCGGAGCGGCGCTGACCGGTGGCGATCCCGAGAAAGGCATGGGCGGCGCGGGCAAGAGTTTTCTCCTTGCGGAACACCAGCGCGAGCTCGCGCGATAGGCGCAGGCCTTCGACTCTGCAGACATGGAGCACGCCGGCGGCAACATCGGAGGCGACCACGGCACGCGGCAGAAAACCCATGCCGAGGCCCGCGCCGATAAGCCGCTTGAGCAACTCGCTGGACTCGACCTCCATGGCGACGCGCGGATGTGCATCGAGACCGCGAAAAAAATCGTCGAGCTGTTCGCGCCGGCGGCCGCCTTTGGTGAGCAGCAGCGGGTGCTCGAGCAGCTCCGCAACCGTGACGGATTCGCGTCCAGCGAGCGGATGATTCGGGCCGGTCACAAGCACGATCTCGTCCCGATGAAGGGTTTCAATGGTGAGCCGCGCGTCCTTGAGGGGCAGGCTCACGACGCCGAAGTCGACTTCGCGATTGAGGACCTGCTCCAAGATGCGGGCGCGATCGGCGCGGATGATTTTAAGTCCGACGCGGGTATGCTGCTTTTTAAACGCGGCGAACACGGCGGGAAGCACGTAGAGGCTGGTGGCCTCGTTGGCGCTGATGGAAATTTCGCCGCGCGGCGAGCGGTGCAGCTCGGCGATGGTGATGCCGATGTGGGCTTGGCACTCAAGCACGTGCTCGGCGAAGGGCTCAAAAACGCGACCCGCGGCGGTAAAGGTGACCTTGCCGCCGTCGCGGTCGAACAGGCGCGCGGCCACCTCGGTTTCAAGCGAGCGAATCTGCGCTGAAATGGCGGGCTGGGTCACCGAGAGCTTCTCGGCGGCGCGGGAAAACGAGCGGAGGCGGCTGACTTCAAGAAAAGTGCGGAGTTGTTCGAAGTCCATACCGGTAAGCCTCCTTTCGCGAGTCGGCGCTACTGCTCAGAATACCCAAGCTGCGCCCGAAGCAGTTGCACCGGCGCAAGGCAACAAGGGAAAGGCGCGCCGGGGCTCAGTTCCTTTCGCGAATGGACTGTCTTTCGCGCAAAATGGTTTCGACCGTGAGGAGATCCTCTTCGGTGTCCACGCCCCGGGTGTCAAAGGGAGTTTCAGCGACAAAGATATCGATGCCGTTTTCGAGGAGGCGGAGTTGCTCGAGTTTTTCAGTTTCTTCCAAGCGGCTGGGGGGCAGGTGGGGAAAGCGTTCCAGGGTTTCGCGGCGGAAGGCGTAAAGGCCCAGGTGTTTCAGCCCCTGCGTGCCGAGCGCCTCGCCGTCGCGGTCCCATGGAATGGGGGCGCGCGAGAAGTAGAGAGCGCGGCCATCGTGAGCGCGGACGACCTTGACGGTGTGGGGCGAGTGGAACTGCTCGGGCGGGCACGGGGTGGCCAGGGTGCTGACCTCGATCTCGCGGTCGCCCGGGCGCGCGGCGAGCATGGGGGCGAGCAGGGCGTCCAGGTGCTCAGGGCGCAGCAGGGGCTCGTCGCCCTGGAGGTTCACGTAGATGTCGGCGGGGATAGCCTGGGCAACTGCGTGGACGCGATCGGTGCCGCTGCGGCAGTCTTCCGGGGTGAAAACGGCGGGGAAGCCGAGGCTTTGCGCCAGCTGCATAATCTCGGAAGAGTCGGTCGCGATCAGAACCCGGTCGAGCGCCAAGCAAGCGCGGGCGGCGCGATACACCCAGGCGAGCATGGGCTCCCCCGCGACCGAGCGAAGCATTTTGCGGGGCAGACGGGTGGAAGCGAGGCGGGCCGGAATGACGCCGAGGACGCGAGGGGCAGGTGGAACGGGATCGGGCAACGCACAACTCCTGGAGCTTGAACTCTGCCTATCGTATGCTGTCGAGCGTGGGGCTGCGTTGCACGGCAAGCGAGCCGGCTAGTAGGATGAAGATTCGCGCGGATGCGCCCGGCGGCGTAGCTCAGATGGTTAGAGCGACGGACTCATAACCCGTAGGTCGACGGTTCGATTCCGTCCGCCGCCACCAAACCTGTCTTTTCTCCCAAATCCTCACGCCCGATTCCCGAATCGGTTGCGGTTCCCATTCTGGGAATGTAAGGCTTTCTTGCGTTGATTCGGCGCGCTCTTCGCCCTGAAACGACGTAGCATAAGCGGGTGGAGGCTTGCCTGTGCGCGCTTGGCTTTTGATTTTCATGATTCTAGGGGGGGTCGCGGTCGGCGCGCAGGCTGCTCCTCCTTCGCTGGTCAATGTGACGGAAGCGCGGTTTGGGCAGGGCTGCCCTAACCCGGCCGATCCGCTCGGGAAACAGGATTCAACCTGCGCCGTGCGAGCGGCGCTGGCCTTCGCTGAAGGTTCCGGTTTGCCGGGAGGCGGCTTTCCGGTGCTGTACTTCCCGCACGGAATGTACAAGGTGGCGGGTCAGGGCTACACCTCGGCGCTGACCGTGACCAAGGCGGTCAGTCTTCAAGGAGACGGCGCGGGCAGCTCGACCATCCTGAACGCGAGCCCGCACGCGACCACACTGTCCTACCTGAAAGCGGACCGATGCAGCGGCGTGCCGGGGCCGTGCCCGATGACGGTGCAAGGGCTGACGTTTGCCGGGCAGGGACACGGAACCGACGGCGGCCTGATCGAGATCGACAGCACGACCACGGGCTCGATGCGGGGCGTGGTGTTGGCCCGCACCGGCGGCATCGCGCTGAACCTGCAGGGCTCGAGCGAGCGCTGGTACTTCTCCGACATGGAGATTGCCGATGCGCGCTGGCCGGTGGTGCTCGAAGGCGACACCAACGAGGATTACTTCGAACGCGTTAACGTGCTGGACGGCGGCCAGTCCGGCGACTGGTGTTACAGCGTGAACTGCCCTGGCGGCAAGCGGATCGAGAGCGGGGTATGGCTGCCGGATTCGCACTCGGCTGTGTTTCTGGATGGGGACAACGTGCACTGGACCGATTCCTCCATTAAAAGCACAGCGGCGATCGGAGGAATTCGTTTGGCGCCGACGACATCGTCGGTTTCGCACACCTATATAGAGGGTTTCCCCTGGGGACGGCAGCCGCGGGCCAACCACGCCATCGCGGCGCCGGGCAAGAGCGAGCTGGGCCATCTGACGGCCGCGATCGGCAGTGGCGACATGGACATTGCCGTCGACGACGCGCCCTGGCAGCCGCTGTACGTCAACGACCCCGCGCAGGCGCGTATCAACGACCGACACAGCTATGTGAACGGCTACGGGATTTTCCCCGCCGACTACCTCCAGGGCAGCCGGGAGCCCAGTCGGGCCGCGCCTGGGATGACACGCGGAACCGTGGAGATGGTGCAGGTGGCGGCTTTTTCCGCCGACGGTAAGGCGCGCCTGTTGAGCCGGGGCAAACCGGCACGAAGCTGGCCGGCTGGGAGCGTGATCGAGCAGATGCCGGCCAACGGTTACGGCGTGCTCAGGATCGAGGAGGACCACCTGAATTCGCTCGACCCCGATGCAAGCGGAGGGTACCGCTCCGGGTGCAGCGATACGGGGCAGCGTACGCAGTGGACCAGCTCGCCCTCGGAGCTGTGCGCGGAGGTGATCGTGGGACTGGTCCCGGATGGATTCATGGTGCCCTTCCCCACGATGGACTATGTGCACCAGGGGTTCGCGGTGCACATGGCGGACAATTCGGTGTACACCGGCGGCTCGGAAGCGGACGGGCAGGGCTGGGTGAAGATCCCGGGCAATGGCGCAGTTGAGATCAATGCGGCAAACGAGCCGCTGCGCAGCTTTGTGGACGCGAACACAGCTCTGCACACATATGAAAACGGGTTGACGCATGTGCGGGTCATTGAGTGGCCCGGGGCGGGGAAACCGGCCTCAGCCCTGGCCTACGTGGTCGATCGCTCGGCAGGGGTGAGGTTTTCCCCGCAGGAAGGCTTCTACGAGGGCGATGTGATGCGGGAGGGGCAGATCGCGCGGCAGTACCTGCATGGGCAGTGCTGGTACGACACGAGCGCGAGTAGCTCCGAGCCCGACCGGAGGGCCTGCGTGGGTGGCGGCGGAATGGCGCAGGCAACGCTGTCCGGCGGTCGCTGGGTCGCGGGCGCGCCGGGGCTTGGAGCGGCAGCGGGAAATCCGGTCAAGTTCGTTCTGCGCGGCTGGCAGGTGAACACCCTGGACGCGCGCGAGTGCAAGAGCCGCGAAACCGCGACCGGTGGCGTCCGGTTCAGCACCGCTGGGGATGCAACCTTGATTGCCAACCTGGCCCCGAACCCGGGCGCGGTGGTGACCTCGACCGCGGCGATCGACGGGGACGGCGCGCGCGTCACCGTGCGCTTGTGCAATACCGGCGCGGAGCCGGTCCGGTGGGAGCTGCCCCCGCAGATTACGCTCACTCAGCTGCCCTAAGCTTGACCCGGTCGGCGGGGCCGGTTAGCGTCGAAATTGCAAGGGGGTGTGCATGCTTGATTCGCTCAAGAACGATGTACTCACGGCGAACTTGGACCTGGTGCGGCGCGGGCTGGTGATTCACACGTGGGGGAATGCGAGCGGGATCGACCGCGAGCAGGGTTTGGTGGTGATCAAGCCGAGTGGGGTACCGTACGACACCATGAGCACCGACGACATGGTAGTCACGGACATGGACGGCAGCGTGGTGGAAGGCGACATGAAGCCGAGCTCGGACCTGGGAACGCATATCCTGCTGTATCGCGCGTTCAAGAACATCGGCGGGGTCGTCCATACACATTCTGAATATGCGACCGCGTGGGCGCAGGCGGGACGCGCGATCCCGCCGCTCGGAACCACACACGCCGACTACTTTTATGGGGCGATTCCGGTGACGGATGAGCTGTCGCCGTTCGAAATCAAGGGCGACTACGTCCACAACACGGGTCTTGCCATAACCCGTCGGTTCCGGACCATCGACCCGGACGCGATCCCTGGAGTGCTGGTCGCGGGGCATGCGCCGTTTGCCTGGGGCCGCAGCGCACATGAAGCCGCGCATAATGCAGTGGTGCTGGAAGCGGTCGCCAAGACAGCCTGGGTGACGCTGCAGCTGAACCCGAACGCGCGGCCGGTGTCGCAGGCTCTGCTGGACCGGCACTATTTTCGCAAGCACGGCGACGCTGCGACGTACGGGCAGTAGATGCGAAGTAACGTTTGCCGCAATTTGGTCGATCTGACTAGTCTGACTGTACTATGAACCTAGGGAGTTCCCCATGGCAATTTGGCAGTTGCAAGATGCAAAGGCTCACTTCAGCCAAGTCATCGAGAAGGCGCAATCGGATGGTCCCCAATACATCACCCGTCATGGAAAACAGCGAGCGGTGGTTATTTCCATGCAGGAGTATGAGCGGATCAGCGGGGTTGAGGATGACGCCTTGACCCGGCATCTTTTAACCGGCCCCAAATTTGAGGATTTCAGGATCGAACGTGATCCGTTCGTCGCGCGGGAGTGCGGAATCGGAGATGAGTAGCATCATCGCCGGCAAGCGAACGAGCTATTTGCTGGACACAAACGTAATCTCGGAAACACGCAAAATAAGACCGAATGCGCGCGTCATGCAGTTCATCGGCTCGGTCGGCAGACCTGTTCTTTACATAAGCGTGCTCAGCTTCGGCGAACTGGAGCGGGGCGTGATCCAGCTCAGAGAACGCGATTCCCTCGGAGCTGCGAAACTGTTGCAATGGCTGGAGGAGCTGCAAATACTTTTCCGGGGCCGTACCTTACCGATCGATCTGCAAACAGCGCGACTGTGTGGCGCGCTTTCCAGCGATCGCAGCCGCCCGCCGGTTGACACGCTCCTAGCCGGCACCGCTTTTGCACACAGCTTGATTTTTGTTACCAGAAACACTCGCGACGTAAGCGGTCTGCCGATTGCCGTGCTGAATCCCTGGGAAATGTAGAGCCTGACTTCTACTCGTTCACGGTAAGCGCCAGGTCCACGAGCGTGCGCTGTTCCATCTCATGCGCCTTGGCGGACCCGGTGGCGGGGCTGGCGGCGGCGGAGCGCTTGATCGAAAGCACCTGGCGGCCGTCGCGGGCCAGGCGTCGCAGGCGAGGCATGACGAAGGCGAGCGCGCCCATATTTTCCGGCTCCTCCTGAACCCAGACGATTTCACGCGCTTCCGGGTGGGCTTCAATGGCAGCGGCGAGCTCGGCCTCGGGCCAGGGGTAGAGCTGCTCGACGGAGACAATCGCGACGTTCGCGATGCCGCGCTTTTCGCGCTCGACGCGGAGATCGTGGGTCACCTTGCCCGTGCAGAGCAACAGGCGCTGGGTATTCGCGGCGATGGTGTCGGGCAGCACGTTCATAAATGCCGGGCGCGAAAAGTCTTCGATAGGCGAGAGCGCGTCGGGGTGGCGGAGCATACTTTTCGGCGTGAAGACGATCATGGGCTTGCGCCAGGGGCGGACCATTTGGCGGCGCAGCAGGTGAAAGTGTTGCGCGGCGGTTGAGGGCTGCGCGATCTGCATGTTGTCGTGGGCGGCGAGCTGGAGGTAGCGTTCCATGCGGGCGCTGGAATGCTCGGGGCCTTGCCCTTCGTAGCCGTGAGGCAGCAGCAGGGTGACGTGCGCGAGCAGGCCCCACTTGTCTTCGCCGGAGGAGATGAACTGGTCGAGGATGATCTGGGCGCCATTGGCGAAGTCGCCGAACTGGGCCTCCCACAGGACCAGGGTTTCGGGGTAGTCGCGGCTGTAGCCGTATTCGAAGCCGAGGACGCCGTTTTCGCTGAGGGCGGAGTTGTAGACCTCAAAGCGGCCCTGATGTTTGGCGATGTGTTCGAGTGGGATGTGGGTCTGCTCGGTTTCCGTGTCGATCAGCACGGAATGGCGCTGGTTAAAGGTGCCGCGCTCGGAGTCCTGGCCGCTGAGGCGGACGGCGATTCCCTTCTCCAGCAGCGACGCGAGCGCGACGGCCTCGGCCATGCCGTAGTCGAACGGGCGCTGCGCCTCGGCCATCTCGATCCGCTGCTCGAGCAGCTTGCGGAGCTTGGGGTGGATATGGAAGCCCTGTGGGTACTCGCTCACGGCGCGACCCAGGCGGGTGATTTCGGAGCGGGTGAGGCCTGTGTCGCGCTCGTACTCGGGCTTGTAGCGGCCGCCCTTGTATGGCGACCAATAGTCGGGCAACGTGGCGAGCACGGCAACTTGCTGGATCTCGGTCGCGGCGCGCTGAGCTTCGGTCAGCTCGTCCTGTACCGCGTGAATTTCCTTCGACGCGTCGACGCCAATGCGCTTGGCATAAATGTCCGAGAGCGGGGGGTGGCTCTTGATGCGGGCATAGCGCAGGGGTTGGGTGATGGTAGGGTCGTCGACTTCGGAGTGGCCGTGGCGGCGGTAGCCGATCAGGTCGATGACGACGTCGGAGCCGAACTCGTAGCGGTACTCGACGGCGAGGGCGGCTATGCGGAGCACGGCGTCGGGGTCTTCAGCGTTGACGTGGAACACCGGGATGGGCAGGCGCTTCGCGGCGTCGGAAGCAAAGCGGGAGGAGCTGGCTTCGCTGGGCTCGGCGGTAAAGCCGATGAGGTTATTGACGATGACGTGGACGGTGCCGCCGACCGAATAGCCCGGAATTTCACTCAGGTTGAGCGTTTCCGCAGTGATGCCCTGCCCGGCGAAGGCTGCGTCGCCATGCACCACGAGCGGCAGCACCTCGCGCACCCCATCGGCGCCGATGCGGGCCTGCTTGGCGCGTGCGCGGCCCATTGCGACCGGGTTGACCGCTTCGAGGTGGCTGGGGTTTGAGACCAGGTGCAGAGCGAGGGTTGTGCCGGAGCGGGTGGGGTACTCGCCGGTCGCGCCGACGTGGTACTTGACGTCTCCGCCGCCCAGGAAGGAGCGCGGGTTTACGTCTTCGAATTTGGAAAAAACGTCGGCGGCGGGCTTGCGGAAGGTGTTGACCATCACGGACAAGCGCCCGCGATGACTCATGCCCATCATGACCTTGGTTGCGCCCAACTCTGCCGCGCGCTGAAACGTCTCGTCCAAAAACGGGATGAGCGCGGTGACGCCTTCGAGCGAAAAGCGCTTGGTGCCGAGATAGCGCGACTGGATGACCTGTTCGAACAGGTCGGCGCGGATGAGCTGCGACAACATCGCGCGCTGTTCGGCGGCGGGCAGCTTGCGCGGCTCTTTTTCAAGGCGCGCCGAGATCCACTCGCGGCGCTTGCGGTCGGCGATGTGCATGAACTCCGCGCCGACCGTGCCACAGTAGATCCTCTCGGCGTCCGCGACGTCTTCCTCACGCGCGCCGGGAGGTATATCCTCGGCGAGCGGAAGGGGCGAGAGCTCTTGGCCGAGCGGATCAAGCTGGGCCTGGAGGTAACCCCAGCGGCGGAAGACGTCGAAAACCTGGTCGCGGGCGGCGGGGGGGGAAAGTTGCGCGGGTTCCAGATGAGTTGCGCTCATGTGCTCGTGGGAGCCCCTCAAAAGTTCTCAGGCCTGGTCTTGCAGCCGAGAGGGAGGGAGCTAAACCATTCTACGCGTCCCAGCGCCGAAGTTGCAGCCGGGAGCCCGGAACGTCACGGTACCGTGGTGCTACTGGGAGAGCCGCAGCAGCGCCACGCCGTGGGCGGGAACCGAGGCGGTGTAGCTGCCGTTCGCGGAGGGGATGTCCTGGTCGGTCCAGATGTCGTGAACTTTGGCGTTAGGGCTCATGCCCGCGGCTTGGATAGAAAGCGTCATCTGCCGAGGAGTTTCGGTGCGGTTGAACAGACCCACGGCGACCGCGCCGCCGGAGAGCGGTTTGGACCAGATTTCGGTGAGGCCCTCCTGGTAGAGGCGGGTTCCCTGCTTCGCGAGCGAGTCCTGGTCGATCGCGATGACGTCCCGGTTGGTCAAGATCGCGAGTGTATCGGGGGTCATGCGACTTAGATCGTTGCCGGCGAGCAGGGGGGCTGCGAGCAGCGCCCACAGGCTCATGTGGGTGAGGTACTCGTCCCGGGTCATGCCGCCGTTGCCCACTTCGAGCATGTCGGGGTCGTTCCAGTGGCCAGGACCGGCGTAGGGGGCGAGGCCGGCCTGGTTGAAGCCGATCTCCGCCATGCGGGCGTAGGTGTCGTCGATGTCGCCGGTAGTGCGCCACGAGTTGCCGCCGACGCTGGCGCCCCACTTCCACACGTCATCCCAGCCATACTGGCACATGGAGAGCAGGATGGGGCGATTGGTCGCCAGCAGGGCCTGGTGCATTTTCTCGTAGACGGCTTTGTCGGCGGCGAGGCGCTGGGCGGCGTTGGCGGCGGAAGGCTTGCCGTACTTTTTGTCGAGGATGTTGCCGTAGGAGCACATGTCGTACTTGAGGTAGTCGATGCCCCAGGCGGCGTAGGTCGCGGCGTCCTTCTTCTCGTGCTTGTAGCTGCCGGCGTAGTGGGCGCAGGTGAAGGGGCCGGGGGAGGAGTAGATGCCGATTTTGAGGCCCTTGGAGTGGACGTAGTCGGCGAGGGCCTTCATGTCGGGAAATTTCGCGTTGGGCTCGAGCACCCCGTGGCGCTTGCGCTTCCCTTGCCAGGCGTCGTCGATGTTGACGTACACGTAACCAGCGTCGCGCATGCC
>CAXTRW010000084.1:0-11917 GCA_964246765.1 uncultured Acidobacteriaceae bacterium
TGTGTACCACGCGCGCAAGGCGGTGAGCGGGCTCATCGCGGCGGACGCTCAGAAACCCACATAAGATGCACAATCCCGGCGGCTTGCGCCCGGTTTTTCTCCCCCGCTTGCTTTTGCCACGAGGCGAAAGTACAAAGGTTCCCGGCGCGGTTGTTTCACTACTCAACTTGCAATCTATCTGTTTAGATTGGTTGGGCCAGGTTTTTCCCGGAGGGGCAGTCCGTTGAATGAAGGGCGAATGAGGAAGGTTGCGATTGTAGGGGCTGGGCCTGGGGGCCTGGCGGCAGCGATTCTGTTGGCGCGTTCCGGCGTCGAGGTCACGGTAGTGGAGAAGCGGTCGCATGTGGGCGGGCGAACCTCGACCATCGAGCGCGACGGCTTCCGGTTCGACACAGGGCCTACGTTTTTCCTGTACCCGCGCGTGCTGCGCGAGATCTTCTGCGCCGCCGGGTTCGACCTGGAAAAAGAAATCCCGATGGAGCGGCTGGACCCGCAGTACCGCCTGGTGTACGGCTCGGGCGGCGAGCTTTTGGCCACTCCCGACGTCGAGCGGATGACCGCGGAAATCGCCAAGCTGTGCCCCCGCGACGCGGATGGTTTTCGTCGCTTTTTGATCGAAAATCGCGAGAAATTGGAGAAGTTTGTGCCGTTTTTGGAGTCGCCGTTTGAGTCCTGGCGCGACCTGGTGCATCCGGACATGCTGCGGCTGCTGCCCCTTCTGCGGCCCTGGCGCTCGCTCGACGGCGATCTGCGCTCCTACTTCAGCGATGAGCGCATCCGGCTCGGCTTCTCGTTCCAGTCCAAGTACCTCGGCATGAGCCCGTTTTCCTGTCCCTCGCTGTTCTCCATCCTGTCGTTTTTGGAGTACGAGCACGGGGTTTTCCATCCCATCGGCGGCTGCGGCTCGGTCACCGAAGCCATGGCCCGCGTGGCCCGGTCGCTCGGGGTCAAAATCCTGCTCGACGAAGGGGTGGAGGAGCTGCTGTTTGAAGGCCGCAAAGCCGTGGGCCTGCGCACCGCCCGGCGCAAGCTCGCGGCGGACTCGGTGGTGGTCAACGCGGACTTTGCCGACGCCATGCGCCGCATGGTGCCCGACCGTCTGCGCCGCAAATGGACCGACAAGCGCATCGCGAAAAAGCGCTTTTCCTGCTCCACATTCATGATGTATCTGGGGATCGAGGGCTTGTACGACGAGGTCTCGCATCACACGATTTATCTGGCCAAGGATTACCGCCAGAACCTGCGCGACATCGAGGAAGACCACCGGCTGTCGGAAGACCCCTCGTTTTACGTGCAAAACGCCTGCGTTACTGACAAATCGCTCGCCCCGTCGGGCATGAGCACCCTGTATCTGCTGCTGCCGGTCACGCACGATACCGGCTCGGTGGACTGGGAGCGCGAACAGGAAAAATTCCGAGCCTTGGCGCTCCGGCAGATGGAAAAGATCGGGATTACAGACGTCGAGCGCCGCATCCGCACGGAAAAAGTGCTGACCCCGTGCGACTGGCGGGAAGAATACGGCCTGTACCGCGGAGCGACCTTTTCAATGGCCCACTCCCTGCGGCAGATGCTGCACATGCGCCCGCACAACCGCTTTGAGGATCTCGAAAGCGTGTACCTGGTGGGCGGCGGCACCCACCCCGGCAGCGGGCTGCCCGTGATTTTTGAGTCCGCGCGCATCACCGCTCGGCTTTTGCTTGAAGACATGCACCTGGAGCCGCAGTGGAACACCGAGCCGGTGATGCCCGGCACCCCACCTCCCGGGTCTGTTTTCGAGGCGGTGAGCTAGGCGCGCCATGACCACGGTATCGCAAGGGCCGGGCAGCGTTTCCGCTCCGCACACGCGGGTTGCGTGGGACGGGGTGCGGGCCGCCCAGCGCGCCTGGGCGGGTACCCCAGTGATCCAGCGCCTTCGGGTGCTGCGCTGCTTTCGCGCGGAGCTGGCGACCGGCGCGGGCGAGCTGGCCGCGACCGTCGGCGCAAACTTTCCCGGCAGCCTCCATCGCAACGAGGCCGACACGCTGGTGGCCGAGGTCCTCCCTCTGGCCGAGGCCTGCCGCTTTCTGGAGCGCGAAGCGGAGTGGATTCTGCGCCCGCGCCGGGAAAGCAACGCTTCGCGCCCCTTCTGGCTTAGAACTGTGGACGTGGAAGTGGAGCGCGCGCCCCTTGGCCTTGTGCTGCTGATCGGCCCAGGCAATTACCCGTTGTTCCTGCCCGGTGCGCAAACCCTGCAAGCCCTCGCCGCGGGCAATGCGGTGCTGTGGAAGCCCGCGCCGGCCGGCGTGGCCTGCGCCCATGCCATGCGCGTGATGCTGATCGCGAGCGGCATGGCTCCGGAGCTGCTCACAGTGCTGGACCCTTCGCCCAAGGCGGCGACCGAGGCGATCGACGCGGGCGTGGATAAGGTGTTCCTGACCGGCTCCGCCGCGACCGGCGAGGCGGTGCTGCACGCGCTGGCCCCGTCGGCGACGCCCTCGGTGATGGAGCTGTCCGGCTGCGACGCGGTGTTTGTGCTCGCGGGCGCGAACCTGGATCGCGTGGCCGATGCACTCGCCTTCGGGCTTCGCCTGAACGGCTCGGCGACCTGCATGGCGCCACGTCGCGTCTTTGTGACGCACTCCCTCGCCGAGGAGCTGGAGCTGAAGCTGGCCGCCGCCCTGAGCGGGCTGGGGCCGATCCCCCTGCCGCAGGGGACGCGCGAGCGTCTGCGCGACGTGCTGGCCGAGGCCTGCTTCCTGGGCGCGCGAAAAGTGCTGGACGGCTTGAGCGACGAGTCCGCGAAGGAAACGGTGGCGGCGACGCTGTTGGCTGAGGTCACGCCGGAGATGCGCGTGGCCCAAACCGACCTGTTCGCGCCGGTGCTCTCGCTGCTTCCGTTCCGCGGCCTGGCCGAAGCGGCCGCCATGCACGAGCGCTGCCCCTACGCGCTGACGGCTTCAATTTTCGGCCCGGAAAAACAGGCGCGCGCGCTGGCTGGGGACATCACGGCCGGCACGGTGCTGTTCAACGACCTGATCGTGCCCACGGCCGACCCGCGGGTCCCGTTCGGCGGGCGCCGGCGCTCGGGCTTCGGCGCGACCCGAGGGCGCGAGGGTTTGCTCGAAATGACGGCGCCGCGCGCGATCGTGCGGCAAAGAAGCAAGAGTCGTGTGCCCTACAGGCCCACGACGGAAGCGCACGGCGCGCTGTTTGCGGGCTATATTCAGGCGGCGCATGCACAGGGCTGGCGCAACCGGCTCGACGGACTTCGGGTCATGGCCCAGGCCTTACCGGGGCTGCGCGCGCAGGACAAGTAAATCGGCAGGATCAGGGGAGAAACGAGAATGCGTATTGCAGTGATCGGTTCCGGGCTCGGCGGCTTGTCCGCGGCGTGTACGCTGGCGGCGCGCGGCTACCAGGTTTCGGTGTTTGAGAAAAACCCCTGGCTGGGCGGCAAGGCGGCGGTGCTCGAGGAGGGAGGGTTCCGCTTCGACATGGGCCCCACCATCCTGATTCAGCCCTCTGTGTTGCGGCGTATCTTCTGCGAGGCCGGACGCAACCTGGACGACTACGTGCAAATGGTGCGCCTGGACCCGCAGTGGCGTTGCTTTTTCGACAACGGCTCGGTGCTCGACTTAAAAGACGACGTGGCCGATACCGCTGCGGAGCTGAATGCGCGCCGGCCCGGCATGGGCGACAAATATGTGCAATTCATGCAGTATTCGCGCGATTTGCACGGCATTTCGGACCGCTTTTTCTTCTGGAAGTCGGTCGGCTCGATCCGGGATACGTTTGATGTCAACGGCGCGTTCGACAAGCGGGTTTTGCGCGACCTGATGCAGATGCGTCTGGGCTCAACGGTCGCGGGAACGATCCGCAAGTACATTGAGGACCCCGACGTCGCGCAGATGCTGGACCATTACGTGCAGTACGTCGGCTCCTCGCCCGACGCCTCGCCCGCGATCCTGTGCTCCATCGGCAACATGCAGGCCGAGGAGGGTATCTGGTACCCGATGGGCGGCACCCGCGCGGTCCCGGAGGCGATGGTCAAGCTGGGCCGCGAACTGGGCGTCGAGTACCACACTTCGACCGAGATCGAACGATTGCTGACGGTAAAGGAAGCCAAGCGCGACAAGATAGCCGGTCTGCTCACCACCGCGGGCGAGCGCTACGAGTTCGACGCCGTGGTGAGCAACGAGGACGCGGTGCGCACCTATCGCGAGCTGGTGGGCGGCGCCCCCGCGCACCGGTTCGACCGCGCGCGCGGGTACGAGCCGGCTTGCTCGGGCGTGGTGCTGTACCTGGGCCTGAACAAGCGCTACGACCATATGGCGCACCACGATTTTGTCTTCTCCCGCGATCCGCATGAGGAGTTCCACCACATCTACGACCTGGGCGAGCCCGCGCCGGACCCGACCTGCTACATCGCGTCCACCTCGGGAACTGAACCTGCGACAGCGCCGCCGGGTGGGGACGCGTTCTATGTCCTGGTCCACACGCCGTTTCTGCGGCCCAACCACGACTGGGACAAGATGTTCCCGCGTTACCGGCAGGTCATCCTCGATAAGCTCAAGCGCACCGCGGGCCTCACCGACATCGAGGACCGCATCGTGTTTGAGCGGGCGCTCACGCCGGTCGACATCCACAACCGCTACAAGGTACTGAACGGGGCCATCTACGGGCTATCGAGCCACGGCCGGTTCAACGGCGCTTTCAAGCCGTCAAACACATCGAGCGAGGTAGACGGGCTATTCCTGGCCGGCGGCGCGGCGCACCCGGGGCCCGGCATGCCCATGGTCATGATGTCGGGCTGGATCGCCGGGGACGCCGTGGACCAGCGCTTTCGCGGGAAAGAGCCCGCGCTTCAGTCCCGGACCGAAGCCGAGGCACTGCTGGCGCACAGCCGATGATTCGGGCGAAGGGCGAGGCTCCGGTACGCCCTTCGCGCGCTTTGTTGCGTTTCTTCGACCGCTACCTGCGGGTTTACGTTCCGCGCCACTTTCACGCTGTTCGCCTGTGCGGCGCGGAAACGTGGTCGCGCGCGGGGCGGCCGCTGGTGGTGTGCCTCAACCATCCGTCCTGGTGGGACCCGCTCACCTCCATCCTGCTCAGCCGTTTTGTGGCAAGGGATGCCGACCACTACGCCCCGATGGACGCACGGGCTTTTGCTCGCTACGGCATTCTTCGCCGGCTCGGTTTGTTTCCCGTGGAACAAGGAACGCCGCGCGGCGGAGCGCAGTTTTTGCGCGCGGCATCCCACATCCTCAGCGACGCGAACGCCGTGCTTTGGCTCACGCCGCAGGGCGGGTTTACCGACGTCCGTACGCGGCCGGTCGAATTTCGCGCGGGGCTCGACGCGCTGCTGCGGCGCCTGCCCGAGGTCACGGTGCTGCCGCTGGCGCTCGAGTACACCTTTTGGGACGAGCGCCTGCCGGAGGCGCTTGCGATGTTCGGAGAGCCGTTGCGGTTCGGAAAGGGGCAGCTTGCGGGCGAAGCGCGGACCATGCCGGGAGAAGCGGTCGCCGCGGCGCTTGCGGCCGCGCAGGATGCGCTTGCGCGGCTTTCGGCCTGCCGCGACGCCCGGCTGTTTACCCCGGTGCTGGCCGGCGGCGCGGGCACGGGCGGCGTGTACGGCGCATGGCAGAGACTGCGCGCGCTGGCGCGGGGGCAGCGCTTCCAGCCCGAGCACGCGAGCCTCGGCAGCTCTGTGGATCGCCCCGATGCGTGAGCGCACGGGAGCCGCATGGTGAGCCCGCCGCCGCGCTCGCCGCTGCTTCTGCTCTCGCTCGGTTGCGCGCTCGGAGCGCTATTCGTTTTCTGCATCAACCTCCCGTTCTATAGGCCTCCTCGGCGGCGAGCGCCGGCCGGGCCGGTTCGGGCGGTCTCCGTGCTGATCCCGGCGCGCAACGAGGAAGCCGGCATCGTTGCCGCGGTCCAAAGTGTGCTCGGCTCGCGCGGGGTCGCGCTGGAATTGCTGGTACTCGACGACGCATCCGCGGATCGCACTGGGGAACTGGTGGCCGAGATCGCGGCGCTGGACAGCCGCGTCGCGCTGCACGAGGCGCCCCCGCTGCCTCCCGGATGGAACGGAAAGCAGCACGCCTGCGCCACTCTGGCGCGGTTGGCGAGGCACGACCTCCTGTGTTTTCTGGATGCGGACGTGCGTCTTGCTCCGGATGCATTGGTGCGTTTGCTCGGCGAGATGGACGCGGAGCGAACCGACCTGCTCAGCGGATTTCCATTGGAGGAAACCGGCACATGGTTTGAGAAGCTGCTGATCCCCCTGATCCACTTCATGCTGCTGTGCTACCTGCCTCTGCCGTTTGCGCGAGCCTTGCCGCGCTCGCCCGTGTTCGCAGCGGGCTGCGGGCAGGTAATTCTGGTGCGCAGGCAGGCCTACGAGGGCTGCGGCGGCCACGGGGCCATTCGCGAAACCATGCACGACGGCCTGCTGCTGCCGCGTTTGCTGCGCGGGCACGGTTTCCGCACCGCGCTGTGCGACCTGACCGGCCTGGCGCGGTGCCGCATGTACCGCAGCGCCGGCCAAGTATGGCGGGGGCTGGGCAAGAATGCCACCGAAGGCATGGCCGCCCCCGCGCGGATCGTGCAGTTCTCGGCGCTGTTGTTCTTCGGCCAGGTGCTGCCCGTGCTTTGGCTGTGTTTCGCTTGGCTCGGGCAGGCTCCGCTGCTGTGGCCCGCCTTGGCCGCGACCTCGGGCTACGCGGTGCGGCTGGTCGCGGCGTGGCGTTTTCGCCAGAGTGTGGCGGGCGCACTATTGCATCCGGTTGGCGTGGCGATTCTTCTCCTTCACCAATGGTGGTCGCTGGGGCGCAAGCTCCTGCGGCGGCAAACGATTTGGAAGCAACGTGCTTATGACGTGGGCTGACGCAACACGGGGGAAAGCAGCGGGAATTGCTCTTTGCTTCTGCTGTTTGGTTTTGAGCGCGGGGGCGGCGAGCGTCTCGGCGCGTTCCGGCAACGGCCGGCTTGCCGCGGCGCGCGCCGCCTACTACGCAGGCCTGGAGGGCGACTCCGCCGCTGCAGACAATGCCAAGCGGCAGTTCGCCGACTTGGCGCGCGAGCACCCGAACGATCCCACGCTCCAGGCCTACTGCGGCAGCCTGGAGCTGCTCGAGGCCGCGCGCACCTGGGCGTTTTGGCGCAAGCATTCGCTCAGCGTGGAGGGGTTGGATGCGATGGACTCCGCCGTTTCCGCGGACCCGAACGATCTGGAAGCCCGCTTTGTGCGCGCCCTGACCACCTGGCACCTGCCGTTCTTTTTCCATCGCAAGCAGCAGGCCGAGGAGGACCTGTCGTTTCTTGGCCCCAGAGCCGAGCAGGCCGCGCGCACGGGCGCTTTGCCGCCGCCGTTGGCCGCCGCCGCGCTCGACTACTGGGGGCAGGTGTTGGCGCAGCGGGACGCGCCCGGCAGCGCGCGCAACGCCTACCTCGCCGCTGTGCGCGTGGACAAGGCGAGCCCCGGCGGCGCGGACGCGCTCAAGCGTCTTCGCTGAGGCTCGGGTCGTGTTTGCGAAAGACTTCCGCGATGACGTAGAGCGGCCGTCGCTTGACCTCGGTGTACACGCGCCCCAGGTACTCGCCCATGATGCCGAGCGAGATCATCTGCAGCCCGCTGAGGAAAAGGATGACGATAAAAAGCGTGGCCCAACCCTGCACCCAGTGCCGCGTGAAAACGCGCACCGCGAGCGCGTACACGATGCCCACCAGGGCCAGGAAGGCCGCGCCGAAGCCGAGGAACGTGAGCATTCGCAGCGGCACGGTCGAGAACGAAAAAATGCCGTCGAGCGCGAGGTTGAGCATTTTTCCGAGCGGGTATTTGGTCGTGCCCGCGAAGCGCGCCGCCCTCCGGTAGGGGAGCGCCACCTGCCGGAAACCGGCCCAGGAGCACATCGCGCGCAGCAGGCGGTGGCGCTCCGGCATGCGCAGCAGCACATCGACCACGCGCCGGTCGATTAGGCGAAAATCTCCGGAATCGAGCGGGATTTGGATGTCGGAAAGCCGATTCATCAGCCGGTAGAAAGCCTTGGCCGTCCACAGTTTAAATCCCGACTCGGCCGCCCGGTGCTCGCGCACGCCGAAGACCACCTGCGCGCCCTCGCGCCACAGCCGGTGCATTTCGGGGATCAGCTCCGGCGGGTCTTGGAGGTCGGCGTCGAGGATCACCACGGCATCACCGCGCGCGACTTCCAGGCCGGCCGAGACGGCGAGCTGGTGGCCGAAGTTCCTGGCCAACTGGACCGGGACGACGCGGCTGTCCCGGTCGTGCAGTTGCAGGAGCAGCGGCAGGGTGCTGTCGCGGGAGCCGTCGTCCACATAGACGATCTCGTAGGGCGCGCCTAGCCCCGCGAGCACCGCGGACAGCCTTGCGTGGCACTCGGCGAGAACGGCTTCCTCGTTGTAGCAGGGCACAACGATGCTCAACATCAGCGGCTCCCCAGCTGCGCTCGTGTACAGACGGCATAGAAGTCGTGCCGGGAGCAGCGCCACCCAGACTCGGTCGGTCCCAGCAGGCTCGCGGCCAGGGCGAGCGGCTTTGCGGGCCTGCCGTCGGGGTCGGCAAACAACACAAAATCTGTCAACGCGAGCACTGCCGCTCTTTGCGCTGCGTTGTTTTTGAGATTGGGGAGGATCTTGTCCGGGGACTCGGAGTACACGATCGGAGTCACATCTCGCATCAGGCCCGAGCGTCCGTTTTCACGGATCGGCACGATGGTCAGCTGGAGCCAGGGCGTGTTCAGCAGCACATCATCGTGCGCGGTGAAGGCTCGTACGCCGTCCCAAAAGACGGGGGCCCCCCAGGTGTGGGTCGGCGCGCCGAACCCTTTGCTGAGCGGCTGCACAAAAAGGCCGCGAGCGTTGGGTGGAAGCGGCGCCTGCTCCAGCTCAGCCTGTTGCCGAGCAACCGGCCGCACATAAAGAAGGCCCCAGAAAAGGCACACCAGGCCCACGGAGATGCCGAAGCCGGCGGTAGCCTTTCGCGCGCCCGGGCCGCGCACCGCGGCGGCCATACAGGCAGCTGCCGACAGCCACACGGGATACCACATGCGCACGGCGAAAAAGTACGAGCCGTTCATGGTATCGGGGAAGAACATAGTCGCCGCGAGAAAGATCGCGGCGCTCGAGACGAGCCGGTCCGCTCCGCACATGGTTCCGCTCAAAAACCGCCGAAGGAGGCCCGAACGGAGGAAGCCAAAAAAGGCGGCAGGCAGGATAGCGACAAGGAGCGCCTGATACAGCCAGCCGAGCGGCCCGTTCACCCGGAAATAGCACAGATAAATGCCCGAAACTATGTTCTTCAAAAGGTGTACGTGCGGGTGCAACTGCGCAGCGGACTTAGCGACGGAGGATTTGTCTGCGATCAGGATAGGAAACACAAATGCGATACAGCACAAGGCGAGCGCAGCGGCTTGCGCGCGAGGCAACCGCAACGGCCGCTTTTGTCGCCGGTCTGCCCATAGCTGAAAGCCCAGATCGCTGCCCAGGATAAAAATGAGTATCATCAGCGGAATGGGATGGGCAAGGATCAGCAATACCAGCGTCAAAACAAACCAGGCTAGAGCAGAGTGCCTGGAAGCCGCGCCGGGCTCCAGGCGAAGATAGAAGCTCAACGCGAAAAGCAAGAGCCCGCAGCCGAAAGTGAAGTTAAAGAATCCGGACGAAAAGGGCCAGGAAAACAGCAGGGGAAAGATCAGCAACGATGCAGCGGCGGCGCTCTTGTCGATCGCCCGGACAAGCGAGCGGAACCCGATCGCAAGGGTCGCCCAGATAAGCCCGGCGAAGACCCGCTCCGACGCATCTTTCGAGAGTGCATGGTTGAGCAAGATCAGAAAGTAATAGTGAAACGAGTAGGGCTGCACTAAGTGACGAATGGCGTAATAGTGCTCGTAGATCGGAGAGCTGTGCGTGGCTAACTTCCAAAGGATGGAAGAAAGATAGATGTGGACGGGGCCGTCGCCGCTCGGGATAAGCGGCAGTGTCATGAGGAACAGCTCAAACAGCAGCAGAAGCGCCCAGAAACTCCACTCCAAGGCGCGACCATCCCCGCGGCCGGCCAGTTTAGGAGCGGTTGCCTGAACCGCTTGCTGAGAAAGCATCCGGGGAGAACTCCTTTGCGTGCACTTAGGCTTTGAGCGGCTTACGGGCGAAGTACCACAGCGAAAACGCCAGCAGCGCAAACATCAGCACCGCGACGCCGTCGTGGTAGAGAAATGTTTGCGGCATCGAGGGCAGGGTGCGGCCGGTCGCGGCCTCGTACAGCTTGAGCACGACGCCGAGCAGCCCGATGATGCCGCCCGCCGCGATCAGACCGCTGGCGTAGAGCGAGCCCGGGCTGATCTCCTCGCTCAGCTCGCCCGTGCCCGCGCCGGCGCGGTCGACCATCCAGCGCACCACGCCGCCCGTGAAGATAGCAAGCGTGGTTGCGATCGACAGATACGCCCCCACCGCGAACGAGAGCGAGCGGATGCCCAGGAGCTCCACCGCGATCACCAGGAAGACGCCCAGCAGCACCAGGCCCCAGGGCAGCTGGCGGGTGAGGATCCCGTTGATGACGGTGGCCATGAGCCGGGCCTGCGGGGCGGCGGCTTTTTCGCTGCCGATGCCCTGGATCCACTGCACCGCGATCGTGCCGGTGGCCGGGCTGTACAGGTATTTACCGTCGGCCAGATCGTGGGAGCCGAGCGCGTTCAGAAGGATGTACTGGGTGCCGGAGCGCTCGTCGCTTTGCGCCTCGCCGTGGAGCACGCGGATGCGCGCGCGGGTGAAGCGGCCCTGCACCTCGACGCCCTGGTGCGCGACGCTCAGGTTCCAGGGCTTGTTCGCGGACCGGAACTCCTCCAGGCCGCGATTCATCGCGTTCAGCGTCGCGCCGATGGCGACCGTGGAGACGACCACGCCGACCATCAAGGCGAGCTGCTGCTTCCAGGGGGTCGCGCCGATAATAAACCCGGTTTTCAGGTCCTGCGAGGTGTCGCCGGCGTTGGCCGCCGCGATGCATACAACCGAGCCGATGGTCAGCGCAAGCGCGGCAAAGGCGGGCGCAGTCCAGCCTTTCACCAGGAAGATGGCCGAGGTCGCCATCAGGGTCGCGATGGTCATGCCGGAGAGCGGGTTGGCGGACGAGCCGATAAGCCCCACGATGCGCGAGGAAACGGTCACAAACAAGAACCCGAACACCACGATCAGCAGCGAAGCCGCGAGGTTGGAAAGGAGGCTGGTTTGCGCGCCCGGCACTGGTTTGAAGGTTAAGAACAGGAACATGCAGACCACCAGCAACACGGAGCCGCCCGCGACGACCCAGGGAGGCAGGTCGCGGTCGGTGCGGCCCACGGCCGCTGCTTCGGCCGCCTGGTTGCGCCGCTTCACGTTGGCGAGTCCCTGCCGCAGCGCGCCGAAAATGGTGGGCAGCGTGCGCAGCAGGGTCAGCAGCCCGGCGGCGGCGACCGCCCCCGCGCCGACCGGTCGCACATAGGTCGCCCACAGGTCCGACGGGCTCATCTGCGCGATGGGCTTGGTGCCCGGATACAGCGCCTCCGGCATGTGCGAGCCGAAGAAGTAGATCGCCGGCATCAGCACCAGCCAGGAAAACACGCCGCCCGCGAAGATGGTCCCGGCCACGCGCGGCCCGATGATGTAGCCGACGCCGAGGTACTCGGGGGTGGCATTGCAGCGGATGGCCGCGCCGCGCAGGATGTGCTGGGCGCCCAGGTCGGGCTCGTAGTTGGGCGTCGCGGGCCAGGCGCCCAGCAGGTTTTCATTCTGGAACAGGGTGTAGACCGCGCCCAGCCCCAGCCCCCAGAAAACACGGCTCGCAAAAGACCCGCCCCGCGCGCCCGCGAGCAGCCCGTCGGCGCAGGCTGTGCCCGCGGGGGAGGTGCGGACGCCGGGCGCTTCGACAATGAGCAGCCGGCGCAAAGGG
>CAXTRW010000085.1:0-11779 GCA_964246765.1 uncultured Acidobacteriaceae bacterium
GGGCTCGAGAATGGCCTTGCAGGCGACCGGTCCGGAGCCGGGGCCGCCGCCGCCGTGGGGGGTGGAGAAAGTTTTGTGGAGGTTGAGGTGCATGACGTCGACGCCGAAGTCGCCGGGGCGGGTTTTGCCGACCAGGGCGTTCATGTTAGCGCCATCCATATAAAGGAGCGCGCCCTTGCTGTGGAGGATTTGGGCGATGGCCGCGATTTCGTTCTCGAAGACGCCGATGGTGGAGGGGTTGGTGAGCATCATGGCGGCGGTGTTTTCGTCGACGATGGCGCGCAGGGCCTCAAGGTCAACGCCGCCATTGGCGTTCGATTTCAGATTGACGACCTGGTAGCCGCAGACCGCCGCGGTCGCCGGGTTAGTGCCGTGCGCCGAGTCGGGGATGATGACCGTGCGGCGGTCATTGCCGCGAGCGTGGTGGTAGGCGCGCACCAGCAGGATGCCGGTAAACTCGCCGTGCGCGCCGGCGGCCGGCTGCAGCGTAATCGCGTCCATGCCGGTGATCTCGAGCAGGCAGTGTTCCAGGTCCTTGAGGATCGAGAGCGAACCCTGCGCAAGCGACTCGGGCTGGTAGGGGTGAGCCTCCGCGATGCCCTCCAAGCGCGAAACGTACTCATTGACCCGCGGGTTGTATTTCATGGTGCAGGAGCCGAGCGGGTACATGCCGAGGTCGATCGCGTAGTTCCAGGTGGACATCCGGGTGAAGTGGCGGATGATCTCGATTTCGCTCAACTCCGGCAGCGCGGCATGCTCCCCTCGGGCTGCTTCGCCGAGCGCGGCTTCAGGTTCGATTGCCGGTACATCAAGCGGAGGCAGCTTGTAGGCGCGTTTGCCTCGCGCGGATTTTTCGAAGCTGAGGGCTTCGTTTTGGGTGATGTGGGGGGTGACTTTGCGGGGAGTGCCCGTGAATGCTGCCATGTTAAAAACCTCAAAACCGCCTGCGCGGCTGGCGGCCCCTTCGGGGCGTGTCTTCGGGCGCTACGCGCCGGTTGTGGCAAGTGAGCCCGCTTGTACCGCAGCGGCCGCCGCGTCGATCTCCTGGCGCGTGGTCAGCTCCGTCGCGCACCATAGGCTGGCGTTGCCCAGCTCGGGGTACCAGCGGCGCAGGTCGAGGCCGCCGATGATCTTGTCCTCAAGCAGGCGCACATTCAGCTCTTCGGGCGTTTCCTCCGTGCGAAGCACGAACTCGTGAAAGCGCGGGCTGCGCGGAAACAGCAGCTCGCCATGCGCGCCCAGCGTTTTTGCCGCGTAGTGCGCCTTGGCGAGATTGTGCTCCGCCAGTTCGCGGATGCCCTCGCGTCCATAGATGGTGAGGTACACCGTCGCCATCAGCGCCACCAGCGCCTGGTTGGTGCAGATGTTGGAGGTCGCCTTTTCCCGTCGGATGTGCTGCTCGCGCGTGGACAGCGTAAGCACGAACCCGCGGTTTCCCTTGCTGTCGCGGGCCTCGCCGACCAGCCGCCCCGGCATTTGGCGCAGGTATTTTTCCTTGGCCGCGAGCACCCCGCAGTAGGGGCCGCCATAGCTCAGGGCGACGCCGAAACTCTGCGCCTCGAGCGAAACGATATCGGCCTCAACCGGCGGCCGGACCGCCCCGAGCGAAATGGCCTCGGCGATCGAAACGGCCAGCAGCGCGCCCTTGGCGTGGGCGAGTTCGGCGATGGCCGGGATATCCTCGACGATTCCGAAAAAGTTGGGGCTCTGGACCAGTACGCAGGCGGTTTGGTCGGTGATCGAAGCGTCCAGCGCGACGAGGTCGAGCCGGCCGTCCGGCCCGTAGGGGATTTCCGTTTGGCGCGTGCCCTGGTGCTGCGCGTAGGTTGCCAGCACCTCGCGGTACTCCGGATGCACCGTGCGGGCAATGGCAAAGTGGTCGCGCCCGGTTACCCGGACGGCCATCATCACCGCCTCGGCCGCGCCGGTCGAGCCGTCGTACATGGAGGCGTTCGCGATATCCATGCCGGTGAGTTCGCAGATCATGGTCTGGAACTCGAAAATGGCTTGGAGCGTGCCCTGGGTAATCTCGGCCTGGTAGGGCGTGTAGCTGGTCAGGAACTCGCCGCGTTGCACGATCGTGTCGATGACCACGGGCCGGTAGTGGCGATACGCCCCGGCGCCCAAAAAGCTCGTGTATCCGATGGCATTGTGGGCCGCGGCCTGCCTGAAGTAGTCGATGATCTCGGACTCAGCCATCTGACGCGGCACGTCGAGGTCGCGCGTGAGCCGGAAGCGCTCAGGGATAGTCGAGAAGAGCGCGTCGATGGACGAAGCGCCGATCTCCTGGAGCATCGCGCGACGCTCGGCGTCGGACTTGGGAAGGTAACGCATAGCTCTAGCATCTCTCCTTTTTGGAGTCTTGCCAACATACGTTATAAAAGCTAGTTGAAAGCCGCGGCTGAACGCTTGAGCCTCTGCGAGTCAGTGCAGTTCCAGCGCGGCAAGGCTGATCTGCCTGCGTGTTTGATAGCGGGTCGGAACTCCACAGGTCGCGAGCTCCCGGTCTATACACTCCCGCGCGAGCACGTCGACCGGATTGTCCATCTTTGCGAAAAGAATACGCCCCGAAGCGGGGTCGAGCTCGATCGTTACCTCAAAGGTTTCCCGCCCCACCTCTGCCTGATAGCGCCCGCTCGCGTCCTTCTCGACCTCGGCCCAGTTGTTCGGCGCGTCACTGATGGGTGTGGCCATCCAGGCAGCCGGGAACGGGATCCGCTCGACCGAGGGCGGCACGTGGCGCACGACCAGAGTGGCCCTCGTCCTGTTCAAAGCGGCAAATGTGATATCGAAGTCGACCGCGTTTTGTCCGAATAGGGTGTAGGTTCCATCTGCCCAGGAGTTCGGCGTCCCGTGGTGGAACAGAACATGATCTCCCGAACGCCGCAAGCTGGTCTGCCGCATAGCGAGTTGCACGTCGGCGTAGAAGGTGAGCAGGTCCACGATGGGGCCGATGAGCGCGGGCTGAACCTTGCTCAGGTCAGGGACAGTTAACTTGAAATCGGGCGCAAGCGAAAGGTTTTCCTGAAAGTGGCGGCTCGCCGAGGTAAGCGGAAGTGCGCTCCCGTCCAGGGTCAGCGCCGTCCAGCGCACAGCCTCGGAATAAACTCCGGCAGGATCACGTTCGACCTGCGCCTCGGCTTCGGCCTGGTAGCGGACAGTCTTGAACCGCCCTTGGTTGATCGCATCCATCTTGTAGGCAATCCGCTCGCCAGCCACATAGTGCCGATGCAACTGCATGCTTGGCGAGGGCTAGGCCGCGAGCGGTCGCAAATTCATAGAACACGCGCTCTGAACCAGCAGCGCGAAGCCCAGCTTCGTGTCAAGCCTAGTGGCCCGTTTCTTCTTTTACGAATTTCTCGTAATCCTCGGCGGTGAGCAGGGAGTCGAGCTCGGAGGGATTGGCGAGGCGCAGGCGCATGATCCAGGCTGCGTGGGCGTCGGCGTTGACCTGTTCGGGAGTCTGGCTCAGCTCTTCGTTTACTGACTCGACCGAGCCGGACATGGGCGAGTAGAGGTCGGAGACCGCCTTGACTGACTCGACCGAGCCGAACACCTTCCCCTTCTCGACGCGCGCGCCGACCTTCGGCGTTTCGACAAAGACGATGTCGCCGAGGGTGGACTGGGCGTGGTCGGTAATGCCGACGGTGCCTACGCCGTCTTCGACGTGGATCCACTCGTGCTCGCGGGTGTAGCGATACGTATCAGGGTAGCTCATGGTTCTCCTACGGGGCGGTCTTTTTCGGGCGCTTGTAGAACGGGATCGGGGTGGTGCGCGCCCTGGCCATCTGGCCGCGGATTTCGACCATGACCTCCCGGCCCGGGCTCGACGCATACTCCGGCGGCAGATAGGCGAGCGCGATATTGCGCTTTAGGAACGGCGCGGGCGAGCCGCTGGTTACCTCACCCAGCGGCTTACCGCCCTCATCGAGGACGCGGTAACCGTCGCGGGCGATACCCCGGTCGATCATCTCGATGCCTACCAGACGGCGCGCTGGGCCAGCCTCTTGCATCTTGCGAAGCGCCTCAGCGCCGGTGAAATTCACGCCCTTGTCGAGCTTGGCGTAACGGTCCAGGCCCGCTTCGTAAACGTTGATGGTGTCCGAAATCTCATGACCGTACAGCGCCATCGCGGCCTCGAGCCGGAGCGTGTTGCGAGCGCCCAGGCCGCATGGCACTATCCCGAACTCCTTGCCCGCGGCCATCACCTCGTTCCACACGCGGGTGCTCGTCGCCTCGTCCGAGGGGATGTAAATCTCAAAGCCGTCCTCGCCGGTATAGCCGGTGCGCGCGATGAGCACGTTGTACACGCCCGCAACTTTGCCCCAGCGGAACCAATAGTTTTTGATCTCGCCGAGCGGCGTATCGGTCAGTGTCTGCAGTACGTCGACCGCGCGCGGGCCCTGGATGGCGAGCTGGGTGTAGTAGTCCGAGTAATCGGATACGTGGCAATCAAAGGGCCGCGACTGCTCACGGATCCAGCCGTGGTCCTTCTCGCGGGTGCTCGCGTTGATCACGATCAGGTAATCATTCTCGCCCAGCTTGTGGACCACAATGTCATCCACAAACGTGCCGTGCGGGTACAGCATGGCCGAGTAGTGCGCCTGCCCCACCTGGAGCTTCGAAGCGTCGTTCATGGAAAACCGCTGGACGGCCGCGAGCGAGCCGGGCCCGCGCAGCTGGATGTCGCCCATGTGGCTAACGTCGAAGACGCCCACGCCAGTGCGCACGGCTATGTGCTCGGCAGTGATACCGGCGTACTCGACCGGCATATCCCAGCCGCCGAAGTCAACCATTTTCGCGCCGAGGGTGCGATGGGTGGCGTTGAGCGCGGTTTTGCGAAGGTTTTCAGTACTCGACACGCAGGATGACCCCAACATTTACGGTACCACGCAGAAGGTGTGAAACCCACGTCTCGAAATCGAGACGTGGGGCACCCGCATTTGTGTCGATTCAAGACACCACTGCCGGTTATAGTCGTGCGACACGACCCCTAGTCGTGCGACACGACCCCTAGTCGTGCGACACGACCTTAGTCGTGCGACACCTGCCAGCCCTTATCCGTATTGATCAGCGTTGCCTTATCCACCCGGCTCCCGGACATATCGGCCTGGATCGTTGGAAACGCCGTTTTCATCTCGTTCGACTGGGCCCAGTCCGGGATGCCCGCGATCGAATAGTGATACTCCACGTTGGCTATTTCCGCGCCGTTGTTGTCGTTCGAGGTGGTGAAGTTGTCGATCGAGGTCACGTTGCGGCGACCGAAGCAGAAGTTGCCGGCCCCGGGCTGGTCCGCGTCCGGGGACCAGAGCGAGCGGCCCTTCGAGGACAGGTCGTAGTCGTTGACTTGCTTGGACCCGAAGATAAACTGCTTTTTCTGCGCGGAGGTGCGCGTCAGCAGGCCGGCATCGGTCAGCGCGTCATAACCCGTGCTTTGGTCGCCCTTGTTCGGGTCGGCCTCTACCGGGAACTTGACCGGGGTAGACCAAATACAGGTCGGGTGCGCGTTGTAGTAGTTGCCGATTGCAGCTTTGAAGTTCTCCTTGGAGGGCGCTTTCTTGGTTTGGCAGCCGGCAGCGGCGACCAGCAGAGCGCAGACAAACACAGCAGCGCGTCGAGTAAGCATGAGTCGTTCCTTTCTCACGCGTATGGGATGCAGCCTCGGCCTACGCGCAAAGCCGGGCAACGGGAATAAGCTGGGCTATACTATGTCGGCCCAGCGCGATTTGTAAAGGCGCGCGACACCAAGGAGCCGAGCAGCCCCCAATCGCCATGATGGAAACTGGATCTTCAACCGTTCCCGCCCGGACCACCGTGGTTGTTCCTTGCTACAACGAAGCCAAACGCCTGCGCACCGACGCCTTCGCGGCCTTTCTAGCCAGCCGAACGAGCGCCGGCATCCAGCTGCTGTTGGTAAACGACGGCAGCCGCGATGCGACCCTCGCCGTGCTCCAAGAGCTGCGCGCGCGATTCCCGGACCGCATCCGCGTACTCGACAAGCAGCCGAACGGCGGCAAGGCCGAAGCCGTGCGCCACGGGATGCTCCATGCGCTCGCGCTCCCCGGCTGCGAGATCACCGGCTTTTGGGACGCGGACCTGGCCACGCCGCTGGAGCAGATCCCCGATTTGGCCGCGGTGCTGCTCGCCCATCCCAACCTGTCCATGGTTTTCGGCGCGCGGGTTCGCCTGCTGGGCCGCAACATCCAGCGCCACCCGCTGCGCCACTACCTCGGTCGATGCTTCGCGACCACCGCGTCCTCCCTGCTGCGCCTGCCCATCTACGACACCCAGTGCGGCGCCAAGCTGTTTCGCGCGACGCCGGAACTTTCCGCTGTGCTGGCCGAGCCGTTCCAGTCGCGGTGGATTTTCGACGTGGAGCTGCTGGCCCGGTTCATGGCCCGGCACCGGAGCTCGCCCGACGCCGTGCGCAACCATATCTACGAGTACCCCCTGCCGGAGTGGACCGACGTCGCCGGCTCCAAAGTCGGCTCCATAGACTTCTTCAAGGCTTTTGGAGAGTTGTTCCGGATTTACCGCCGCTATCTGTCGTGAGTCGGTAAAAAAAATCAGGGCGCGGGCTCATCCTGCGCTCGTCCCGCAGCAACAGCCAAAGCGAAGCCGCAAAATAAAGGAACAGCAAGAGCAAAACCTCCGGCATCGGCCGGTACAGCGCAAGCGTACGCGCAGGCCCCGCACCGGCACTGCCCGGGATCAGGCGGTTCAGGTACTGGTGCGTGCTCACAACCGTAGCCACGGTCAGCAAGCTCAGCCCGACGAAACCCCAGGCCCTGCGCCTCGCAAGTACAAAGGCGACGGCGGGAAACGCGAGCAGCAGAATCCGGGTGTCGTACTGCCGGTGGTAGATCGGCAAAAGCGCTAAGCAGGCCATGGCGGCGATGGCCGGCAGGTGCTTCGGCAAACCGTTGCGAAGGCGCACCACCGGCGCCAGCCAAGCCCCGAACAGCAGCACCGACAATGCCAGCGCGGTGCCGTTGTAGAACCGGGCCCGGTCGCGCACGGCGGCGAAAACGGCTTGGAGATCGGTAAGATTGACGGCCTGCGGGTGGCCGGGAGCGGGGCTGTTCACCGAGCCCGGCGCGGCGTTGCCCTGCAGATTCGCCTCGAGCTCAGCGAGCCAGTGCGCCGCAGCCGGGGCATGCGCGAACCAGAGCAGGCTTGCCCCCGCAAACACGATCGAAAGCCCGGCCGCCACGTAGAACACCCGCCGCCATCGCGGCCCCGCGAACAGCAGGTACAAAAACGGCAGCGCGGCATCGTGCGGCTTGAGCATGAGCGCGACAAAAAAGCACACCGCCGCTGCCGGCAAAAATCGCTCGCGCAGCAGGCAGAAAAACGCGATCACCACCAGCGCGATCACCACGCCGGAGATCTGCCCCAGCATCAGCAGAATGGTGCTGCTCGCGGTAAGCGCGGACAGCAGCGCCACCGGCGCGAGCGCCGCTCCGGCGCCCGCGTCCAGGCACAACTGGGCCGCAAGCAGCGCGGCGAGCGAGAAACCCGCCGCGATCAACGCTTCCCACACAGCATGGGCCGTCGGGTACGGCAGCGCGGCCACCGGCAGGAGCGCGACGAGTGAAAACGGCGGGTACAGGGCCGAGTACGGATCGAAGACAATTTTATCGTCGTCGCGCCCGCCCGCGGCAAGAAAAGCGGCGCGGGTCGCGGGCTCGCTGTACGGGTCGCAGCCGGTCAGCAGGCAGCGCGCGCTCGCGTACGGCTGCTTGAAGTCGCGAAAGTGCAAGGCTTCGCGCTCGTCGTGGTAACCGCGAACCAAAAAGGCGAAAACACCCGCGAACGCCAGCAGCACCACCACCAAGCGGGCCGTGCTGCTTGGCCCTTTGCTGGAAAATGCGAGCGGGGTCATCGGCGCGCTCCGCTGATGCAGAGCAGATACCAGCTCTGGGGTTGAGCGCAGGTGTATTTCGCGGCTTCTTCGGCGGAAAGCTGCCCGAGTAGCCCACGCTTGAGCGCGGTTGGAGTTCCGGAGTACATCAGGAATGACGATTCGCGCACAATGCGCGCCTCGGCATACCACGGCAGCGATCGCCCCGCGACCAGAGGATGCGTCCTTGCCGATCCACGGGTCAGGGAGATGTCGTCTACCAGCTCCGGCCCGCCGGGCGCCGCGGCCACGGGCGTGATCTTCTGGTCGATCCAGGGGGTGTCCAGAGCGACGCTGCCCTCGCGGACAAACGGCAGAATGCCCGCCCACTTATAAGGGTCGAAGGCAAGCTGCCGCTCGAAACGCACATACTCATCTTGGGTGTCGTCGAACAGCAGCGAACCCGGCACGCCCGGCGGTAACGCTTGCTGCTCGGCCGCGTGAAGATCGCGGGCCGCCGGCCGGATAAAGATCTGCGCCGGGACCAGGGTCAGCGCACATCATAGAACCGCCGCGGCGGCATGCCCCCGTTGCCCGCGCGGACCGGGGAGCGCCGCGGCGGAAGCCCCGAGAAGCGCCCCCGGCCACAGCAGAAACACCAGCCGCGTCGAAAAAAAGTCGGAACCGTTTACCTGGCTGGGGAGAAACGGCAGCGCGACGATCAGCAAAACGGTCGCTACCCAAAGCGTAAGGCCGAAGTTGGCACGGCGCCGGCGAACAGCGCGCAAGCCGGCGCGGGCGCCCGCCCATAACGCGCCGGCCAGGATGGCGTAGAGCGAAAAGCGATACAGATTGATGGCGAGATCGTGGGACCGGGTGTTATATGGGGAAACCCCGGCCAAAAGCAGGGATGTGCGAACAAACGGGAGGTGAAACCCGAGCAGCTCCCCGGTACGCGAAGCCTTGGACGAATCCAGAGCCAACGCGGGAAATCCCGCCGCGAGCAGGGTGAAAAAAAAGCCGGTGAGACGCAGACGCTGCGCGCGCAGCCACACCGGCGCGCGCAACCGCGGGGGACGCAGCAGCAGCGCGAGCCCGAGATCGAGCCCGCAAAGCAGGATGAGCAGCAGCAACGGAACGGGGTGGGTAAACGTAAGAACAATGAGCGCGAGCGTGAACCCGAGCAAAGCGCGGCCGCCGTGGCGCTCTATGCGCTGCCAGAAAGCGGCGCACACAAGCAGCAAACCGAGGCCGAGCGTGAAGTTGAAAAATCCCATCATCAGCGGCCATCCCAGCAGGATGGGAGCGCAAAACAACGTCGCCCAACGGCCCGAGGGACCTATCTCCCGCGAGCTGAACAGAAGGCCGAAGGCGAAGATCGAGATCACGATGCACGTAAAGATTTTCTCTGCCCAGTCATACGGAAACAGATCAAACAGCAGCAGCAGCGACCCGTAGTGGGTCAGGTACGGCGGCAGGGGGTGGCGAATTTGGTAGACGTCGTACGTCGCCTGCCCGCGCATCAGCGAATCCAGCACATGCACGTAGTAGCGGTGCATGGGCCCGTCCTGGGTCGGAAACATGGGAAGCGCCAGCACCCATAGGCAAACAGCCGCTACGATGGCCGCGAGCAGCAGTTCAGGAGCGCGACCCGAGGGACCCACTTCAGCGCTCCCGATCGACGACGTTGCGCGCTCGGCGGCAGGAATGCGTGGGTCCAAGCTAGCGCTCCTTCCTGACACACACCAGATACCAGTCCTGTGGGCGGGTGCAGCGGAAATGGGCGGCTTCGTCCGGCGAGAGCTGGCCCATAAGGCCCTTGGAAAGTTCCTGTGGAGTGCCGGCGTAGACCAGCAGTGAGGCCCGCGCTACAATTTCGGACTCATACCGGCCGGGCAGCGATCGGCCCGGAAACAACGGCGGATCGGTCTGGCTGATGTGCGTTGCCGCCACATCCTCGAGCAATATCGGACTTCCGGGCGCGGGCATCAGTGGAGCGATCTTCTGATCCATCCAGGGCGCGTCGAGTAGGATGTCATCGTTGCGAGTCACAGGCAACACGCTGCCCCACTCGTACGGGTCGAACGCCACTTGCTTGTTATAGCGGGTGTAGTCCTGGAGCTGGGAGTCGACCAAGACAAGAGCCTGTCGATGTGGCGGCAACGCGGTGAGCTCAGCGGCGTGGACCTGCGCAGCCAACGGACGAAAAAAGATCTGCGCCGGGATCAATGTGAGCGCCGCCGCCGCGATCGCTCCCGCAACCAGGAGTCGCCGCTCGCGAAGCGCCGGAGCGGAAGCGAGCCCCGCGGCAATCAGTGCGCTGGGCCACAGCACCATAACCATGCGCGTGGAAAAGTACCACGACCCGTTCACGGAGTTGGGCAGGATCGGCAGGGCGATGGCCAGCAGAACGGTCGCGAAAAACAGGGTGCAACCGAGGTTGGGGCGGCGTTCTCGAAGCGCCCGCATCGCCGCCCGGCCCCCGATCCAGAGCGCGCCGAAAAGCAGCACGTACAAGCAGATCCGATATGCGTCGATCCAGACGTTGAGCGAGCGGCTGTTATAGGGTGACACTCCGGTGAGCAGCAGAGCGGTACGCAGGAATTCAGGTTTGAAGTGCGTATCGGCGAGGGTATGCGCTGTGGCGCCTGCGCTGCGATCCACTGCAAGCGCGGGGAACACAATAGTCAACGCGGTGCAAACGAACAGAACGATGCGCACCCGCTCCGCGACCAACCATCGCCCGGCGCCCATCGCGCGCTCGCGAAAACCTAGGCCCAACAGCAGATCGAAAAGAGTGATTGCGATGAGCAGCGCGAGCGGAATTGGGTGCGTGAAGGTGAGAACGGCGAGCGCGAGCAGATACCACAGAATGGAGAGCCGGCGCCCATTGCGGATCTGCTGCCAAAACGCGGTCGCCAGCAGAACCAAAGCGACGCCGAGCACGTAGTTGAAGAAGCCCATCATCATGGCCCAGGACAACACCAGCGGAGCGAAAAACAGTGAGCTCCACTCTCCCGCCGGCCCCACCGCCCTTGCCGTCATGCGCAGCCCGAAGGCAAAGCACACAAAGGTGGTACAGACAAAAAGCTTCTCCGCCAGGTCGAAGGGAAACAGGTGCGAAAGGCCCAGCAGAAGCAGGTAGTGCGTGGCATACGGCGGGAACGGATGGCGGATGCCGTACACCGAGTACACGCCCCGATGCCCGAGAATGCTGTCGAGCGCATGTACGTAATAACGGTGCATGGGCCCATCCTGCGACGGGAAAACGGGCAGCGAAAGCGCAAACGCACACATGGCGCCGAGAATCAAGGCAAACCAAAACCCCGGGGATTCGAAAACAGGGCGGGAGGACGGGTTCATGCGACCTCGTGCATGCGACAACGCACAGGCGCGAAAAAACTCTGGGAGCAACCGCCACGGCAGACTCGCACCGGGCGCAAGGAATGGTTTCGACTCATGGCTACGTGCATTCTCCGTCACAGCCTACAGGACGGGGTGGCGGGAATGATGTTTTTTTTCACGTAGTTCCAAAATGGGCGAGCTTTTGAAAATTTTCCGTTCCGCAAGAAAAGGCCCGGCTTTCGCCGGGCCCTCTTTGTTGCGCGAAGCGCAGTTAGCCCCACCGCAGGTGGCTACTCCGAGGCAGCCAGCTCCTCGGCCTCGCCCTCTTGCCGCATGATCTCGAGCTCGCGCTCTTCCGCCTCATGCTGCGCCTGGACCTCGGCCTGCACGCGCTCCGCCGCTTCTTCGAGCTCGGGGGAGAGCTGGATGTTGCGGTAGTACTCCATGCCCGTGCCCGCGGGGATCAAGCGGCCCACGATGACGTTTTCCTTCAACCCGCGCAGGTTGTCGACCGCGCCGTTAATCGACGCCTCGGTCAGCACACGCGTGGTTTCCTGGAAGCTCGCCGCCGAGATAAAGCTGTCGGTCGAG
>CAXTRW010000086.1:0-11651 GCA_964246765.1 uncultured Acidobacteriaceae bacterium
CGGCTGATGTAGACCTCATCGGTCTTGAAGCGGTACTGGGCGGGGATGCGCACGGCCTGGCTGCGGCCATTGCGAAAGACGCGGGCTTTTTCTACCTGGGGCATGGGGCACCTCGCTGATAGCTATCATGGCGTGTATCAGGGTTGGATGTCAATGAAAGCGTGGGCGAAAAAAGGCTTTTCAAGTCCGGGGCGCGGATGGTAGCGTTATCGCGTTCCGGAGTTGTCGGTTTTTGAGGGCCGCTCCGCTTCGGGCAGAAAGGTTTCGCTTTATGCGCCGTTTGCTGGTCAGTCTCGTTCAGGTTTGTCTGTTGTTCGCGGGGATTACGGTTGCTGCGAGGGCCCAGTCCCCTGCCCCGGACCGGGTGGATGCGCGGGGGCATCACTTTATCGTTCGCAGCGGCAATGCGATTGTCGAGCGAGGGCGGCCGTTTCGGATGGCGGGCGCGAACAACTACTACCCCATGTACGCCTCGAAGTTCATGGTCAATGACGTGCTGACCCAGGCGGCGGCGCAGAACTTCAACACCTTTCGGCTGTGGGGGTTTTTGGACTCGGGCAACGCGGACGGGTCGAACTCGGTGGACGGGCCTAAGAACGGGGTGTACTTCCACTACTGGGACGGCAATGCGCCCGCGTTCAACGACGGCGCGACGGGATTGCAGCACCTGGACTATGTGATCTACAAGGCCGGGCAGCTGAACCTGAAGCTGATTCTGCCGTTTGTGAACAACTGGGACGCGTTCGGCGGGATGGACCAGTATGTGCGCTGGGCGGGCGGGCAGTATCACGACCAGTTCTATACGGACCCCCGGATCCGGCAGTGGTACAAGGACTGGATCGCGCACCTGCTGAACCACGTGAACAGCTACACGGGCATCGCGTACAAGGATGACGCGACCATCATGATGTGGGAGCTGGCGAACGAGGAGCGCTGCGACGGGGCGGGGGTGTATCCGGGCTCGGGAACTTGCAACACCAATACCATTACGAACTGGGCCGCGGATGTGTCGGCGTATGTGAAGTCGATCGACGGGAAGCACATGCTGTCGAGCGGCAGCGAGGGCTGGTACTGCGACGACCCGACCTCCTCGGACTTTACGGTGAACTGCAGCCAGGGCGTGGATGAGCTGGCGCTGGCCAAGCTGCCGGCGATGGACGTGATCTCGTACCACCTATACCCGGACGACTGGGGCAAGACGCCGCAGTGGGGGACCGAGTGGATTCAGCGGCACATTGACGACTCGCACCGTTTGGGCGACCGCGCGGTGGGCGGCGAGTGGGGGATCCGGGAGAAAAACGAACGTAACCCCGTATACCAGCAGTGGGAAGATCGCGTCCTGCGCGACAACGGCTCCGGGGCGCTGTACTGGATTTTGTCGGGCCTGCAGGACGATGGGACGCTGTACCCGGACTACGACGGCTATACGGTATATTGCCCCAGCCCGGTTTGCTCGGCGTTTACCAACTTCGCGCGGCAGATTCAGGGTTTGCCGATCTCGTACACACCGATCGCGGACGATGACATGGCCTCCACAGCGAACGCGACGCCGGTGACGGTGCAGGTGTCGGCCGACGACATTGTGTACGGGCTGGTTCCCTTGAACACACGATCGATCGATCTGGACCCCGCGACGCCGGGGCAGCAGACCGTGTTTACCAACGCGAACGGGACGTACACGCTGCAGTCGGGCGGCAATGTGAACTTTATCCCGGCTTCGACGTGTGTGTCGGGGAGCATCTCGACGCCGTACACCATCAAGGACACACTGGGGCGGTTGTCGAACCCGGCGAACCTGGTGATCACGGTGGGCGGGATCGCCGGCGAGCTGTTTAACTTTGAGGACGGCGTGGACAGCTGGGCGGCCGCGAGCTACTCGGCGGGCGCAGGGACGGTAGCGCAGGCGACGATGGGCGCGACCAGCTGCGGGCACAGCTTGCAGATCAACGCGACCGGCGGCGGGTTCTTCGGGCCGGGGTACAACCAGGGTCCGCTGCCGTTGAAGACCGCGGGCGTGAGTGCGCTGCTGTTCGACATCACGACCGGGGCGCAGGGGACCTCGCAGTCGGTGGCGGTGCAGTTCGGCAGCGACTACCACTACTGCTCGACGCCGTTCACCTATCAGAACGCGGGGACTTCGGCGACCTACACGGTGGACCTGAAGAGCTTGGCGGCGGCGGCGAACTGTTCTGGGACAGCGCCTGCGGATACCAGCGTGATCCAGGGCTTCTTTGTGTACTTCAGCGGAGGGGGCACCTACTATCTGGATAACGTGCGCACCCGGTAGCGGGGGGCAATCCAACCTGCCGGCTGTGCCGTGTAGAAAGCAGGCAGGGGTATGCGGTCCGAGCGAAAGAGCATCTGGCGAGCCGGCGTTTTGCTGCTGTGCTCGCCCGGGTGCGTTTGGGCGCAAGCGCAGCACTTTCAACTGAGCGGCGATATTGTATCCGGGGACGGGCGGCCGATTGCGGGCGCGATGGTTTCCGGAGGCGCTGGGACCAGCACTGCTTCCGACGCATCAGGGCGGTTTTCGCTCCTGCTGCCCTCGGGGATTGCGCATGTTTCGGCGCGGGCGGAGGGTTTCGGCGCGTTTCGGACGGATCTGGACGTGGAAAGCGACCGGCAAATGCACATTGAGCTGCGCCGGGATGAGAGCGTGACGGTACATGCGGGCGGGGACGTGCTTGCGCCCGACCCCTCGGCGGCGGCCTATACGCGTGAGGATTTGCTGCCGGCGAACCCGGGGCGGCCCGGGATTCCGTTCTCGGTGCCGGGGTTTCCGACGGAAACGGCTTCCGGAGGGATCAAGGCGCCGCAGTATTTCGCACCGGGGGTCGCCGGAGATCACGGCGAGCCGATCGCGCAGTTTTTCCAGGTGGGCGATTTCTTATTCCAGAACAACCTGACGGCCAACGCGCACGGGAACGGGTACGCGGACCCGAACCTGGTGATCCCGGCGGTGATCGGCGGGGTCGCGGTCGACAACGCGGCGTTCAATGCGCGGTACGGGGACCACTCGATCAACCTGGCGGTCGACTACACGGTGCGCAACCTAGTCGAGCCATTTGTGGAGCTCACAAGCGACGGGCGCGACGGGGATGCGTCCGCCGGCTGGGGCGCGGAGCACGGCTGGCTGGCAGCGGAGATGGGGTTTGGCAATGGCTTTCTGGCGCGGCCGGAGGAGCGCGAGCAGTATAAGCTCAATGGCTTGCGGGGCTGGACATTGGGCAACCATGCGCTGACTGTGTTTGGGGCGGCGTACTACGGGTTTTCGCGGGTTCCCGGGCTGATCCCGCTCCGCATCCCGGTCGAGGACGACACGCTGGACCCGCGGCAGAAGGACCTGACTCACACGACGCTGGGGATCGTCACGGACACTTGGCGGCCCTCGCCGGGGCAGGCGCTGACCGTGGCGGGGTATGCGCGGACGTACAGCCTGGCGCTGGACTCCAATTTTGGAGACGGGCTGATCGAGCAGAGCGAGTTTCGCACGGTCGGGGGCGGCAACGCAACCTGGACTCAGACTCTGGGCTCGCACTGGCAGGCGCTCGCCGGGATGGACTACCGCCGGGATGCGCCGCGGGGGCTGGACCTGGCCCATGCGGACGCGGCCGGGCGGCTTCGTCTGGTGACGAGCAACGACCTGACGGTCAGCGACTATGGGCCGTTCGCGGCGGTGGAGGGCACGCTGCCGCACACGTTGCGGGTATATGCGGGGCTGCGCCGGGACTGGATCGGGTTTGTGAACCGGGATCTCGTGACTCCGGCGAACTCGTACACAGCGCTGCCGGGCACCACCAGCCCTAAGGCGACGGTGACCTGGGGGCGCGAGGAGGGCCTGGGGCAGGTTTCGCTTTCGTTTGGGAATGCGTTCCATGCGAACGACCCGCGCATTGGCTCGGGCACCGGCCGGGGCGCGCTCATCATCCCGTCGCGGGAGTACCAGCTGATTGCGGGCAAGGTTGTGGACGGGACGGAGCTGCGGCTGACGCTGGCACACCAGACCAACTCGGAGGAACTCGCGAAGATCGACCCGGACACGGGCCTGCAGCAGGATTTTGGGCCTTCGGTGAACCGGTACTTCACCTTGCTCGCGCGCTGGCGGTACGGGCGCGGGTTTCTGCAGGCCTCATATTCGCAGGCCAACGCGACCGACCGGCTGCTGCACCAGCCCGTGCCGGAAGCTCCGCGGCTGATCGTGGACGCGATCGGCACGGTGCGGGATCTGCCCTGGGCGCTCGCGGCGAAGACCGAGTATGAGTATGTCGGCGAGAAGCCGCTGGGCGACGGATTCCGGGCCGTTCCTCTGCAGGAGATCCGGCTGGAGCTTGCAAAAACGCTCGGCGACGGGCGCTGGGTGGCGGCGGTGAACGGCGAGCTGGCCGGCGGAGCCTCGGGCCAGACGCTCGAAACCTTCGCGCTGCCGGTGGAGCCCGCGGCGTTTGAGCGGGTTGTGGGCGTGCCTTTGCGGTCCTACGCCGCGGTTTCGCTGCGATACGCGTTTGGGCGCTAGGGCAGTTTTCGTACACACGTAGAGCGGCCGGCATCGCTGGACGTGGCTTTTTCGGCGGGAAAAACCACATTGCCACAAAACTCTCCCTCTCCACCAATACGAGAACTGCCTTAAAAGCCGCCGCTTTTGCGTGAGAGGCAAACAGCCCGGGCAGCGCCCGCGGCGAGCCGCCCATCCCAACAACCGCGCGGCTTTTTTGAAAAGCCCCACAGGAGAACAGCAATGGTGAACCCCTCAGAGATTCAGGACCATATGGAAGTGGTCGGTTCGGACGGTCAGCATGTCGGCACGGTCGATCACCTCTCGATCAAGCTCACCAAGAACGACCCCACCGCGAAAGGCCAGCACCACCTGCTCAAGCTCGACACGGTCGCGTCGATCCAAGGCGGCAAGCTGGTGCTGAACATCCCCGCGCAGCAGGCGATGCAGCAGGAGAAGACAGTCTCCGAGTGACCCCCTTGCTACACTAAGGCGAAGGCTCCGCTTTCCGCATGGGACGCGGAGCGACCTTCGCTATGATTGAACATCCGATCCCTGAAGCTCTTACCTTCGACGACGTTCTGCTCGTCCCTGCCTTGTCCGAAATTGTCCCCACCCAGGTTTCGACCGAAACCCGCCTTACCCGCCGGATCACCCTCAACACTCCCCTGCTGTCCGCCGCGATGGACACCGTCACCGAATCGCGCCTGGCCATTGCCATGGCGCAGCAAGGCGGCTTGGGCGTGATCCACCGCAATCTGTCGATGGAGCAGCAGGCGGCCGAGGTGGACAAGGTCAAGCGGTCGGAGAGCGGGATGATCGTGGACCCGGTGACGATTGCGCCGGAGCAGCTGATCCATGACGCGCTGGACGTGATGCGGCGCTACAAAATCTCAGGCGTTCCGGTCACGCAAGGTAAAAAGTTGGTCGGGATCCTAACCAACCGCGACCTGCGCTTCGAGACCCGCACCGACATCCCAGTCTCCGACGTGATGACCAAGCGGGACCTGATCACCGTACCCGAAGGCACCACGCTCGAAGACGCGGAAGCGATCCTGCACGATCACCGCGTGGAAAAGCTGCTGGTGGTCAACGGCGATTACGAGCTCAAAGGCCTAATTACGGTCAAGGACATCCAGAAAAAGCTGAAGTACCCGAATGCGTCGAAAGATGAACAGGGGCGTTTGCGAGTGGCGGCGGCGATCGGCGCGACGGGGGACTACCTGGAGCGCGCGGCGGAGCTGATCCGGGCGCGTTGCGACGCCTTGTCGATCGACTCCGCGCACGGGCACTCGTCGCGTGTGCTCCAAGCTGTGCGGGACGTCAAAAAGCGCTTCCCCGAAACCGACCTGCTGGCCGGCAATGTGGCGACTTACGAGGGCGCGCTGGCCCTGATGGACGCCGGAGCCGATGCCGTGAAGGTAGGGATCGGCCCGGGCTCAATCTGTACCACCCGTATGGTAACGGGCGCAGGCATGCCGCAGATTACCGCGATTTCCGAGGCCTACAAAGCCGGGCGCGAGCGGGATATCCCGATCATCGCCGACGGCGGCATCAAGTACTCGGGCGATCTGACCAAGGCCATCGCCGCGGGGGCGGACGCTATCATGATCGGCTCGCTGTTCGCGGGCGTGGACGAGAGCCCGGGCGAAACGATCCTATACCAGGGGCGGTCGTTCAAGGCCTACCGGGGCATGGGCTCATTGTCGGCCATGGCCCAGGGCTCGGGCGAGCGCTACTTCCAAAGCTCGCGGGACCTGGAGTCCACCGGACCCGCCGAGGCGATGATGAACCAGGAGCGCAACGGCGGGAACCGTTTGGCGAAGTTCGTTCCGGAGGGGATTGAAGGCCGCGTGCCGCACCGGGGTCCGCTGGAGGCGATGGTGCATCAGCTGGTGGGCGGTTTGCGCTCGGGCATGGGCTATTTGGGGTGCGAAACCATCGCGAATTTGAAGCAAAACGCGCGATTTGTTCGCATTTCCGGCGCCGGATTGCGCGAAAGCCACGTCCACGACGTGATCATCACCCGCGAGGCCCCGAACTACCACGTGGAGTAATCGCTCAAAGGGCAGCGTACGATCCTGCAGCGCGGCGGCGTCCTTTCCGCTGCGGGATGCGTCCAAACCAGCGGCGGATCCCGCTTCCCATTCCCAGGTGGTTTGCATGCTGCTTTCCGTTTCGCGCCGCTGGCCGTTGTACGGCTTTCCGCTTGCGTTGCTGTGCGCCGCGCCCGTACCGGCGCAGACCACCGCAACACTCACGGGTGTGGTCGTGAACTCAGTAACGCGGCAGCCGATCGCGCGCGTACTGGTCGAGTCGCCCACCGAGGGCGCCGGCGTGCTGACCGGCAATGCGGGCCGCTTCAGTTTCACCGGCGTGCCGCTGGGTCCGGTTCTGCTGCGCTACAAGCGGCCCGGGTATTACGATCCGCAGTCGCCGTCCTTTGAAGCGAACGCTTCAGTCACTGTGACCTCGAGTACCCCGGAGCAAACGCTCGAGCTTGTGCCGGCGGCAAACCTACGAGGCCAGATTTCGTTGTCGGACGGGGACTCGCCCGTGGGCCTTCGCGTGACGCTGCTGCGGGAGTACGTGGTAAACGGCTGGCGGCGATGGCAGCGGGACCGGAGCGCCACCGCACGAGGGGACGGAAGTTTTTCATTCGAGGACCTGCAGCCCGGCAACTACCTGCTGCACGCGGAGGCGTCGCTGGACCCGGCGCCCAGCGACGCGCCCGCGCGGGTGCGCTCCGGCTACGCGCCCGTGTATGCGCCCGATACGGGCGATATCGCGAGCGCCGGCATCATCGCGCTCGGCCCCGGACAGACCGGGGAGGCGCGGCTGCGACTCCAACGAGTGCCGTTCTACCCGGTCAAGGTGCGAGTGGCGGGCGAGGCGCAGGGGCAGTTTGCGATCGATGGGAACGGCTTCACGGACTGGAGCGCGCGGTACTCGCGGGAAGACGGCACCATTGCGGCAGAGCTGCCCGCAGGCAGCTACGTGCTGACGGGGCACTCGTACGGGCGCGATCGGGTTGAGGGAGAGCTGCCGCTGCACGTGATGGGCGCGCCGCTTTCCGGGCAGACTCTGACGATGAGCGCGCCTGCAGTGTTGCACATCGAGAGTGCTCGTAGCGGAGGCGAAGCAGAGGCAGCCCAGGGACAAAGCATTCTGTTGACGCTGGTTCCGGTAAACCCAGCCGGTTCTCCGCTTACGGTCGTGCTCCCGATCACTCCGCAGACAGCCAGGGACGCGCAGCAGGGTGAGGTTCCGCCTGGGAAATACTGGGTTTCAGCCCAGGAAGGAGGCTCGGCCGGCTATCTCGCTGAGCTTTCAAGCGGCGGCGTCGACCTGTTTGCACAGCCATTGGAGGTGCTGCCGGGAGCGTCCCCGGCGCTCTCGGCAACTGTGCGCCAAGATTTCGGCCAGATTGACGTCGCGCGCACAGGCGACGCGCTCGTACGGTCCTGTTTTCTGCATGCGATTCCGCTTTCGCCGGGGGGCGTGGCGCGCAGCCTGCGATGGGAGGGCGCCGGTGCATCGATGAATCTGCCCGGCGTGGCTCCGGGAGACTACATAGTGCTGGCGACCGCGTCGCGCAGCGAGATCCCTTTCCGTGAGCCCGGAGTGCTTGGGCAGCTCCGGGGTGCGCGGGTGACGGTGATCGCGGGCGGCTCGGCGCAGGCTACTGTTTCAAGCCTGTTTACGGAGCCTTTGTAGCATGCGTCGGCTCTGGACGATGGCGCTGGCGGGAGCGATGCCGGCGCTGGCTTGCGCGCAGGGGCTGGAGGTGAGCGGACGGGTAGTGGACGCGGTGTCCGGCGCGCCTCTGGTTCGCGCGTCCGTGAGTCTGGAAACAATCACCGTGAGCGGCGCGCCGGGGACTTACGGCGCCGGCGTGGAGGCAACCACAGGCGCGGACGGCAGCTTCCGCTTTCTCGGACTCGCCGCAGGCCGGTACCGTTTAAGCGGGAGCCGCCGCGGCTACATCACGACGGCTTACCAGGAGCATGACGGTTATTTCGCAGCGATGATCGTCGGCGCCGGCGTTCCAGGCGCAACCGGTGTGCGGCTTCGCCTTGAGCCCTTCGGGTCCATCACCGGCGAAGTGCGCGACGGCTCGGGCGATCCGGTGGAAACCGCCAGCCTCACGCTATTCGCCCCGGCTACCGACGGATCCGGCAAAATCGTCCCGCGACAAACCCGATTTCTGTTCAGTAACAGTCCGCGGTTTGACTTCGATAAGCTGCCGGCGGGCACGTATTTCATCGCCGTGACCGCCCGGCCGTGGTTTGCGCAGCCCGCGCCGGACGGTACGTCGAGCCCCCTGGATGTCGCATACCCGCTGACCTTCTACAACGGCGCGGAATCGGCAGCCGCGGCGGAGCCGATCGGGCTGAAAGCGGGTGAAGCCGCGACGGTCAACATCAGCCTCCATGCCGTGCCTGCAGTGCATGTCGAGGTGCCGCAGCAGAGCACCAGCAATTTTCAAATTCCCCTACTTGGGCAGTCGGCGTTTGGCAGTTCAGTGCCGGTGAACATGGGCGGCTGGAACAGCCTGAGACTTCCCGCGCCGGCGGGGAAACAGCCGTCGCTGGTCGCCTCCATCGCCCCAGGGAGCTACACCGTGCAGCGCGGCACCGGTTCCTCCACGCTGGATGTGCGCGGAGACGTAACACTGGAGAGTGCGGAGGCCGCGCCTGCCCCGGTGGCGCTGTCGGGCAAGCTCGCGATGGCGGATGGGCGGCCTCTGCCGGCCGAACTCTCCCTGCGACTGCTGCCCGCGGCTGACGGCTCGGTCCGATCCAGGCGAGGAACGCAACGGTTCGCGGGTTTCGGGCAGCGACCGGTCGAGATTGCTGTTGGGGCGGATGGCAGCTTCCATACGGATTCCGCGCCGCCCGGGGAGTACCGTCTTGCGATCTCGGGCGCGGGCAGCAGCGCGTGGGCGGTGACCGGGGCGGCCGCAACCGGTGCGGAGGTCGGGGAGGACTCGCGCCTGCATGTGGGCGCCGATCCGGTGATGCTGGCCGCCACGGTGGCACGGGCGGACGGCGTTGTTTCAGGGCAGGTGGCGGGCGGCGAGAGCGGGGTGATGGTGCTGGTGGCCCCGCAGGCCGGCAGCGCGGCTTTAGGGCAGCAGGACGAAAGCGATTCGGACGGGACCTGGACTGTGCGTGGACTGACGCCCGGCCGCTACTGGATCATGGCGATTCGGGATGGCTGGGACCTGGGATGGAAGCGCCCGGGCGCCTTGGCGCGCTATCAGCAGCGCGCCATGCCAGTGACGGTTCCAGCGGGCGGCTCGGTTACGGTTCCCGAGCAGATTGCTGCGCAGGCGAGGTGAAGCGGGCAACGCGCTCCCGCACACCCTTTGCTACGCGCCGCGTACCCAACGTCTCGCCTGGAGACGTGAGCTTTCCTAGGGCGAATGAATGACCGGCACTCTGGAGCTTATGACTGCGGCTCTTCGCCTTCCGTGCCGGGCGTAGGGCCGTTGGCGGCGAGGGCGGCCTGCATCTCTTCGCGACGCTTTTGGCGGGCTTCGGCGCGCTTTTGGCGCTTTTCGTCCAGAACCTGCTCGGCGCCGAGCAGCTCGATCAGCGCGGTCTCACCGCCGTCGCCCTTGCGGAAGCCGGTGCGGACGATCCGCAGATAGCCTCCCTGGCGCTCGCCGTAACGGGGCGCGACCGTGTCGAACAGGCGGGTGACGGACTCGCGCGTCATCAGAAAGGCGAGCGCCTGGCGGCGGGCGTGGAGGTCGCCGCGCTTGCCGAGCGTGATCATCTTTTCCACGTGCGGGCGGACCGCCTTGGCCTTGGTCACCGTGGTCTCGACCCGGTCTTCCATCAGGATGGAGGTGGTCAGGTTGCGCAGAAGCGCGCGGCGGTGGGGGGTTTTGCGTCCGAGTTTGAATCCTGCTTTGCGGTGGCGCATGGGGTCTCTCTTTTAAGTACGAAACTTGGGTAGTGCTTTGAATCTTTTTGCCGGCGAGATAGTTTCATGCGCCAAGCTGTGTTGCTGAAGGTGGAACCCACGTCTCAAACCCGAGACGTGGGACACCCGGACTCTCTTTTCAAACACGGTTGAAGCAAGTCATTCGGTTCGCTCAACATCACATCTGGTTGAGGTGGAGAGCTCGGGTCCTCAAAACCCTTTACCCTCCACCTTTGCTTTTAAAAGTTCTCCGGCTCGTTCTGGAACTGGAGATCGCTCTCGTCGTCGAGGATTTCGTCTTCCTCGTCGTCGAACCGGCTGTACTGGGCGGCGGCCAGCTGCTGCGAAGGCAGAATGCTGGTCGGGCCCGGGACGGCATTGCCCTGCTCGTCTATCTTCATGCCGAGCGAGAGGCCCATCTGCGCCAGGATTTCCTTGATCTCGTTCAAGCTTTTGCGGCCGAAGTTCTTGGTCTTGAGCATTTCGGCTTCGGTCTTCTGCACAAGCTCGCCGATAGTCTGAATATTGGCGTTCTTGAGGCAGTTGTAGGAGCGGACGCTCAGCTCCAGCTCCTCGACCGACCGGTTCAGATTGTCGTTGCGTAGAAGGCCGCGCTCGCCGTCCAGGTGGCCGTCAAGCTCGAGCTCTTCTTCAAAATTGATAAAGATGCTCATGTGGTCCTTGAGCAGCTTCGCGGCAAGCCCCACGGCATCGGCCGGCACGACCGAACCGTTGGTCCAGACTTCCAGCGTGAGCTTGTCGTAATCGGTAATCTGGCCGAGGCGGGCTGCTTCGACCGCGTAATTCACCTTGCGGACCGGCGAGTGAACCGAATCCACCGGCATGAAGCCGATCCCGAGGTCCTGGTCGAAGTTGCGGTCGGCCGAGATGTAGCCGCGGCCGCGCTTGAGCCGCATTTCCATGTCGAGCTTGCCGCCCTCGCTCACGGTCGCGATATACACGTCGCGGTCGAGGATCTCGACGTCGCCGTCCGCCTCGATCATGCCGGAGGTGACGATGCCCGGCTCATCGGCGCGGATGTAGAGCGCCTTAGGCCCGTCGCCGGAGAGCTTGAACGGGACTTGCTTGAGGTTGAGGATGATATCGGTCGCGTCCTCGACCACGCCGGGAATGGACTGGAACTCGTGCAGCACGCCTTCGATGCGGACCGCGGTGACGGCGGCACCTTCAATGGAGCTCAGAAGGGTGCGACGCAGCGAGTTGC
>CAXTRW010000087.1:0-11619 GCA_964246765.1 uncultured Acidobacteriaceae bacterium
TTCCAGACCACGTCGGACTCCGAGATCATCGTCCAGCTCATCGCCCACTCGCGCGAGGCGACGCTGGTGGACGCGATTGCGGACTCTCTCGGCCAAGTGGATGGGGCGTTTTCGCTGGTGATGATGACTCGCGACCGCATCTTCGCGGCGCGTGACCCGCGCGGGTTCCGGCCTTTGTCGATGGGGCGGATTACGAATGCAAACGGCCCCGATACGATCGTGTTTGCGTCCGAAACCTGCGCGCTCGACCTGCTGCATGCCAAGTACGAGCGCGATGTGGAGCCGGGCGAGCTGGTCATGATTACGAGCGAGGGTGTGACGTCGCGGCGGTACGCGACCGGCGTCGAGCGAGCCTCGTGCATTTTTGAGCACGTATACTTTTCGCGGCCCGACTCGCGGGTATTTGGGCGCTGGGTGCAGGACTCGCGCGAAGCGATGGGCCGCAAGCTGGCGCGGGAGTCCGCGGTTCCGGCGGACCTGGTGGTGCCGGTGCCGGACTCGGGCGTGACCGCGGCAATCGGCTACGCGGATGAGTCGAGGCTGCCGTTCCGGTTCGGGCTGATCCGCAACCACTATGTGGGTCGCACGTTTATCGAGCCCGAGCAGAAGGTGCGCGACTTCGGCGTGCGGCTGAAGCTGAACCCGGTGCGCAATCTGCTCGAAGGCAAGCGCGTCATCCTGATCGACGACTCGATCATTCGCGGGACGACCTCGCGGAAGATCGTGCGGATGGTGCGCGCGGCCGGCGCGAAGGAAGTGCACCTGCGCATCTCCTGCCCGCCCACGGTGTCGCCCTGCTTCTACGGGGTAGACACGCCGAGCAAGAAGGACCTGATCGGGGCGAACAAGACGGTGGACGAGATCCGCCAGTTCATCGAGGCGGACTCGCTCGCGTACCTGTCGCTCGATGGGCTTCGCCAAGCCGTCGACGGCGGCGCGGGCGAGGGTTTTTGCGTGGCCTGCTACACGGGCGCGTACCCGACGGCTTGGGTGGATGTAGACGAAATCCTGCCTGCGCCCGCGCTGCGGGCCTGAGTTGCTTCACTCACAACCGTCTTGACGCACGCCGCTTCTATCTCAAGCAAAGAGGTGGACCATGGCGAAGTACGGGCCGGAAACGCACGAGATCGTGGGGCGCGAGCTGCACGAGATGAAGAAAGGCAAGCTGCGCTCGGGAAGCGGGCAAAAGGTGACCAATCCGAAGCAGGCCATTGCGATCGGGCTGTCGGAGGCGCGACGAGAGGGTGACAAGGTGCCGCCAGCGCCGGAAGGGACTGCTTCGGCTGAGAAGGAAGGTACGGACCGGAAAGCTGCCGCGAAGAAGCGAGAAATAGCGGCCAAGAGTTCCGGAACGAAAAAGGCGACTGCGAAGAAAAGCGCAGCGAAGAAATCGACTGCAAAGAAAGCATAGTTAAAGCGGTCCTGAGCCTTCGTTCCGGACATCCCACGTCTCAAAATGGAGACGTGGTGCACCCGTGTTTCCGCTCGACTTAGAACTTCTCTCGTGATAGGGTTTTCGTTCGGTGTTGCCGGTCGATTTGGAGCTTCTCTCGTTGCAGGGGTTTTCGTTCGATTCGGTTGATCGGTTGATCTAGCTGCCTGACGCCGAAGAGCCGGAGGCAGGCGTGCTCGACGAGCTCGCAGACGTGCTGGACGGCGCGGCGGCTGGGGTGCTGGGCTTGCCGGCTTCTCCGCTGCCCTTTGAATCGGAGCCGGGCTTTGCCTCAGTGCTCGATCCGCCTTCGCTCGCGCCCTTGCTCGCTCCAGCCTTGCCGTAATCCGTGAGGTAAAAGCCGGAGCCCTTGAACTGAATGGCGGGGGCGGAGATCAGCCGGTCGCTTGTGCCGCCGCACTTGACGCACTCCATTTGTTCGGGAGCGCTGAAACTTTGGATTTTCTCGAAGCGGTGGCCGCAGGCGGAGCAGCGGTATTCGTACAACGGCACAGGGTTGACCTCGGGGGCGTGGGTAGCTTCATTGTAGCGGAGCGAACCCACGCGGCTTACAACGGCAGCGAAACTGGGCGGACCGCGTGTACGGCTTCGACCGCGCGCAACTGGCGCAGCAGCGCGGGCGTGGCTTCGCCGTCGATTTCCATCACTGCGAGTGCCGTGCCGAGGCCTTCGGCGCGCCCCAGGGCGAAGTTGGCAATGTTGATGCCGTGCTCGCCCACCACCGTGCCGAGCTTGCCGATGACCCCGGGAACGTCGCTGTTGCGCACCACGAGCAGGGTGCCTTGCAGCGGCGCTTCGATGGGCGTTTCCTCCAGCGCGAGCAGGCGCGCCCCGCTGAATCCCACGCCTGCGCGGGCTTGGAGACGGCCGCCGTCGCGGGTGTGGAGCGTGAGGGCGACCGCGCTTGCGCCCGTGGGCTCCATTTCCTCATGCACGCGGACGCCGCGCTCCTGAGCGACTTGCGCGGCATTGATGCGATTGGCGCCCTCGCTGGCACCGAGCACGCCCGCGATGGCCGCATTGCGGATCATCTCGGTTTGCGCATCGGCGAGCGTGCCTGAGTAGACCAGTCCGATGCTGTCAAGGCCGCCGCTTTCGGCTGGAAGCAGCTGCCCCAGCGTGGAACCGAGTCGCTCAGCCGCATTGGCGAACGGCGCGAGCGCGAGGTACTGCTCGTGGGTGAGGGAAGGGCTGTTCACGGCGTTCTGGACCACGCCCAGCTTGAGGTACGCGCGCACCTGCTCGGCGATCTGGATGCCGACCGCTTCCTGCGCTTCCGTGGTAGAGCCGGCGATGTGCGGGGTGAGCAGGACGTTGGTCATGCCGAAGAGCGGCGAATCGGTGAGCGGTTCGTGATCGAAAACATCGAGGGCCGCGCCGGCAATCTTCTTTCGGTTCAGCGCGTCGGCCAGCGCGTGGACGTCGATGAGCTCCCCGCGGGCGCAGTTGACGATGCGGGCGCCGGGCTTCATCAGGGCCAGGGTCGCGGCGTTGACGATGCCGTGCGTTTGCGGGGTGAGCCCGACGTGGAGCGAGAGATAGTCGCCGGCGCGGAAAAGCTCGTCTACCGCGACCAAGCGCACATCGTGCTCGCGCGCGACCGCCGGGGCCACGAAGGGGTCGTGGCCGAGCAGCGTCATGCCGAAGGCGCGGGCGCGGCGCGCGACCTCGAGGCCGATGCGGCCGATGCCGAGGATGCCGAGGGTTTTCCCGCGCAGCTCCGCGCCCGAGAGCGACTTCTTTTCCCACCGGCCTTCGTGCAGCGCTGCGTTGGCGCGCGGCAGCTCGCGGGCCAGCGCGAGCATGAGCGCAAGAGTGAGCTCGGCGACGGCGACGGCATTGGCGCCGGGAGTGTTCATCACGACGATGCCGCGGCGGGTGGCGGCTTCGGCATCAATATTGTCGACGCCCACGCCGGCGCGGCCGATGACGCGGAGCCTGGGCGCGGCGGCGAGCACAGCGTCCGTGACCTGGACGGCGGAGCGGACGATCAGGGCGTCGGCGTCCGCGAGGGCGTCGGGAAGCGAGGAAATCCGGTCGTGGGTCACGACCTCCCAGCCGGGCTCCTCGCGCAAAACGGCCACCGTGGCGGGCGAGACTTTTTCGGCGAGCACGATCTTCATGCCTGCGCTCCTTCGACCGCGACGGGTGGGTGCGCGCAGTCGAGCAGGTCGCGTCCGCACGGGCATGCGGCGCGGTTGATCAGCAGGCTTTCGCGCGTGGCGTAGACGCGCTGGGCGGCGGTGACAGCTTGGCCCAGCTCGACGCTGGGCAGCCGCAGCGCTTCGACCGCGACATGCTCAAGCGCGCCGATCAACGCGATGGTGTCCATGTAGTCGAAAAAGCCGAGATGCGCGACGCGGAACAGCTGGCCCTTCATCTCGCCCTGGCCGTTGGTAATGGTGGCGCCGAAGCGCTGCTTCAGCTCTTTGACGATCACGCCCGAATCGACGCCGGGCGGCGGGAGCACGGCGGTGACCGCAGCGGCGGGGGCGAGCGGCGCGAACAGCTCCAGGCCCAGCGCCTCCACGGCCGCGCGGCACATCGCCGCGCAGGTTTCGGCGTTGTTGACCAGCGCGGCGCGGCCTCGGGCGAGGTCGCCGTCGGCCTGGGAGGCTATGAAATCGAGCGCCGCCGCCAGCCCCGCGATCAGTGACACAGCCGGGGTGTAGGCGGACTCGGCCTTGTGCGCATTCTTGCGCTCTTTGCGCAGGTCGAAGTAGTAGCGCGGGTTGAGCGCAATCTCCATCGCGCCCCAGGCTTTCTCGCTGACCGAGAGATACGCGAGGCCGGGCGGGATCATCACCGCTTTTTGCGAGCCGCCGATCATGATATCCACGTCGCGGTCGACGTCGAAGTGCGTCGTGCCGAGGCCGGTAATGGCGTCGACGACCAGCAGTGCGTCGCTTTTTCGCGCGCGCAACAGCTCAGCGACGGCGGGCACGCAGTGGCGCACACCGGTGGAGGTTTCGGTGGCCTGCATGAAAACGGCGCGGGTTTCGATGCGGAGCTTTTCGCGGACGCGATCGATCGAAAAGGTCTGGCCGTAGGGCGCTTCAACCACGTCCACATCGCAGGAAAACGCCTCGCCCAGGGCGGTCCAGCGCTCACCGAATTTGCCCGCGGAGAGCACCAGGATGCGGTCGCCGGGCGAGGTCGTGTTGCTTACGGCGGCTTCCATCGCGCCGGTTCCGGACGACGCGAGCAGGAGCACGTCGTTCTGCGTGCCGACAAACAATTTCAGGTCGCGCAGTACGCGCTCAAACAGCTTGCGAAACTCCGGGGTGCGGTGGTGCATGTCGGCCGCGGCCATGGCGAACTGCGCGGCGGGAAGCAGGGGCGTCGGACCGGGCGTGAACAGGCGGGTCTTGCGGATCATCTGTCTGTGGAAACCTCTGGCGGCGATTGTAGCCTGCCTTGCCCGGCCTACAATGAAGTGTTTTAGAGGGAGTGTGCGATGGACGAGAGTTTGGTGAAGCGGATCGATGGAGATGTGGTTGCGGCGATGAAGGCGCGGGACGCGGGCCGGGTGGAAACGCTGCGGATGGTCAAGGCGGCCTTGAAAAACCGCGAGATCGAAAAACGCGAGTCGCTGACCGAGGAAGAGTCGCGCGCGGTGCTGGGGACGCTCATCAAGCAGCGGCGGGAGTCGATCGAGCAGTTCACCAAGGGCAACCGGCCGGAGCTGGCGGCGAAGGAAGCGGGCGAGATCACGCTGATCGAGAGCTACCTGCCGCAGCAGGCCAATGCGGACGAGCTCGAGCCGCTGATCGCGTCGGTGCTGGCCGACCTGGGCGCGAACGGGACGGTGCTGGGGCCCAAGGCGATGGGGCCCGCGATGAAGGCCGTGAACGAGCGGATCAAGGAGCTTGGGTTAAGGGCGGATGGACGGAAGGTGAGCGACTTGGTGCGGGCGGGGTTGGGGGAGAGGTGAATGGGAATGCATGTTTGACATATAGTACGAATCTGCTTTACCCCGAACTTTGCGAGCAATAAAATCACGATCGCAGTGGAGCGAGGGTGCGGTATGCAAATCGGGTTTGTGGGTCTACTCATAAGTCTTCTGGCGCTCGGCGCCGCTCAAGCTCAGGAGCCAATGCGGGCTCCGGACGGCGGCACGTCGTCTCACGTCTCGGGCGTTGACCTGCTGCCGGTTCCAGGCCGCCCGTTTACCGCGAAGAGCCGCATCGATTGGGTGCGCCTAATGCAGGACGGCACCGGTCAGAAGCAGCACCTCGACTCAAACCTAGCCCGGGACAGCCAAGGCCGCATGTATCGCGAGCGGCGGGGGTTCGCCGCCGACGGAAACAGCGAATCGCCCCTGCGGCAAACACTTGTGTACGACCCGGTCGCGTCTACGAAGACCACCTGCACGCCGGCCCTTCGCCGCTGCGTGACTACCAGCTACCACCCGCGTACCCCTTCTGTTGCACTGCCCACCGGCGCCTTCGCCAACGGAACACGCTACCTTACCCGTGAGCAGCTGGGCAGGGATAAAATGGACGGCCTGGACGTCACAGGTACGCGCGAAACCGTGACCACCAATCCCGGAGTTGTGGGGAACGAGAAGCCGCTGGTCGCGACGAAGGAGTTTTGGTACTCACCGGAGCTGGAAACCAATCTGTTCGTAAAGCGCAGCGATCCCAGAGTAGGTGTGCAGCTGATTCAGCTGAGCGGGCTTTCCCGCTCCGAACCGGACCCGCGACTCTTTGCGGTGCCGAAGGGCTTTGCGGTCACCGATGCGCGCGGCACGACGGGCCCTTCGCAGGAAGAGGAGCTAGAGAAATAGATCATGGGACTGCGATTAGCCACGTGTCCGGCATATCAATGAGGGCTGCTTTTTAGAAAACTCACGAATCAAGGCTCCCGAAGGAGCCGTATGTCGCTCGCCTACGAGGCTGGCGGATACTCGTTGATTACATAACAGCCTGTTGTGCTGCAACTACTTTTTCGCGGGCAGGATGCGCACGAACGTACCCTCCGGCAGGTCGCCTTCGACCAGGTGGACGACTCCGTTCTTTACGAATCCCGTGACCTCTCTGAGCGGCGCCGCTTCGGCGAGCGGGAGCGATGCTTGTGGGCGAGCGGGCGTCGCGAGTGGGCCGGTTTTCGCGGGCGAGGCGCCGTTCGCGGGCCGGGCGGCAATCACGGATGCGCCACCGCGCCCCATCCCTCGGTCCATCGCTTCATTCGCCAACCGGTCGGCTTCTTTGTTTTTGCCGCGGAGGACGTGCTGCATCTCGAAATGCGCGAGCTTTGCCGCGCGGCGCTTGGCTTCTTCGTAGAGCGGCTTCAAATCGGGGCTTTTGACGCTGTACTGGCCCTTGATCTGCTTGACCATCAGCTCGGAGTCGGAAACCACGCGGAGCTCTCGAGCGTTGTTGGCCAGCGCCCACTCAAGCGCGGCGAGTAGGCCCGAATATTCGGCTACATTGTTGGTTTTCACCCCTAAAAATTCGGAAAGCTCGGCGAGGGAAGCGCCGTTCTCGGCCTGGATGAAGACGCCGTAGCCGGCAGGCCCCGGATTGCCGCGGGAGCCGCCGTCGCAAAAGGCCGTGACGCGGCCTGGATCGTTTGACATAGAACCCAGTGTACCGGGCGCTACTGCTCGCCCGATCCTGGATGGAGCACAAAGCGGGGCTGCGGATCGGGGGAGGGACCGCGATCAAGCAGCCGAAGCAAGGCGCGCAGCTCCTGGCGCACCTGCTTGAGCTGTGCATTGGCACGGTCCAAGGGTTCGCCGGTCGATGCTGCCGTGTTTGTTTCCGGCGCGGGCTCAAGCGGCAGACGCAGGCCGGGCGGCAGCGAGGCCTCGGCGTCCAGCACGGCCTTTGCCCCCGCGATCGTGTAGCCCTCCTCGTGCAGCAGGCGCTTGATGCGCAGGGCCATCTCCACATCGCGCCGGCGATACAAGCGCTGGCCTGTGCCGCTTTTATTGGGGCGCAACTGCGGAAACTCGCTCTGCCAAAAGCGCAGCACGTACGCTGGGACGCCGCACAGCGAGGCGACTTCGCCGATGCGGAAATAGAGCTTGTCGGGGATGACCGGCATCCCGCTTTGGAAGTTCAACAGATGAGTGCCCGGGTTGGGGCCACGCTTGGGCATAGGGTGCGCTCACGGGCAGTATAGGAGTCCTGCGCCGGTTTAGCTCGTTTTTTTCCACGCCGGCTGCGTTTCTCCCACCCGCGGCGGTTACTCAAGTTTGGGGAACGATTCGGCGCACCTGCGCGTATCTTGTCCGTGAGCGCAAAGAGGCGGCGATGCGGACAGAGTGGGTGGGGGCTTTGGCAATAGCGGCGCTGCTGGCGGGCTGCTCCGTGCGGGTGAACAAGGGCAGTGGCGGTGAAGACAAGGATGTGTCGGTGAACATGCCGTTCGGGCATGTTCAGGTCCACAACAACGATGGCCAGGCAGTGGACGTAGGGCTGCCTGCGTACCCTGAGGCGAAGCTGGAGGCGGACAACGGGGACGACAAGTCCGTGGACGTAAATGTAGGGTTCGGGCCGTGGAAGGTGCGGGTGCAGGTGGCCAACTACGTGACCGGCGACCCCGAGAACAAGGTGCAGGCGTACTACAAAACGGCGCTGGCCCGGTACGGGGCGGTGCTCACCTGCCGCGGCGATGAGCCTGTGGGGACGCCCGCGCGCACCGGCGAAGGCTTGACCTGCAAGGACGACGGCAGTCACGGGCGGGTCCACACCTACTCGTCCGACGCGGATCTACAGTTGAAAGCCGGTTCGCGCCGCGCCCAGCACATCGTGGCGTTCGACAACAAGGGCCGGCCGGGCACACACTTCGCGTTGATCGCACTGGAGCTGCCCGGGCAGGAGCCGCTCGCGAGCGAGCGAAGCGAGGAGTAGAAGCGGCGGCGGGTAGACTAGTGCCAAGCCCGCATGACGACCCTGTGCCACAGCTGCCGCAATGCCATTCCCGAGGGCGCCGTGTTTTGCCCCGAGTGCGGCGCGCCGCAGCTGCGGGTTCCCCTGGAGCGCGAGCCGGAAACCGGCGAGCTGGAGCCGCCCCGGCACACCGGGGAGATAGCCTGGCCGGCCGCGGTCGGTTCGGCGGCCATTTACGCAGTGCCCGCCGGGCTGCTGCTGTCGTTTCTGGCGGTGCCGCTCGTAGACATGCTGTGGGTGGTGCTCGGCTCGGTTTGGACCTTGCGGCGATACCGGCGCCGGGTGCCGAGGGCGCCGGTGCTCACGCCGGAGCTGGGCGGCCGCATCGGGCTGGTGCTGGGGCTATTTGCGGCGGTGGTCAGCACCGCGGCCGATGCGCTCAAGGCGCTGTTTGTGCGCTACGGGCTGCACCGGGCGCCCGCCGTCGAGGCCTACCTTCATGCAGTCGTGCAGGCCGGCATCGATCGTACCCGCGCCACCAATCCTGAGGCCCTGACCCAATTCCCGGGGCTGTTCCGCTTTTGGCAGTCGGCGGACGGACGGGGAACCCTGCTGCTGTTGTCCGCCGCGAGCTCGGCGGTCGCAGTGCTGTTTTTCGCCTGGCTGGGCGGTCGGTTTGCGGTGCGCTACGGCGGCCTGCGCCGTCGGCCGCGTTAGCTTTGCGGCAACCACTCACGGCACAGCAATCCTCAGCGCCCGGCCCAGTGCTTCAAACCGCGCGGAACGGCCCAGCGCCGTTTTCCCGCTTGCCAGCGCGTACCAGATGTTCTGCGCTTCCCATATGTTCGCGTCGAATGGGAGCAGCCGCAGCACCTCCGCCGTGGCGCCCGCCCGCTCGGAGGCTTCCCGGTTTTCCGGCTCCGCCGCCAGCGCCTGCATGGCCTCGCGCATGCGCTCGCCCGACACAAAGGCGAGTTCTTCCCGGTTGAGCGCGGTTGCCTGTTGCTCCGCCAGCGCGAGCGCGTCGCGCACCTGGGCCGCGTCCGGCACTTCGCTTTCGAGCGCGCGCCGGAGCATCCGGTTCACCGCGAAACCCGCCGCCAGAGCCAGGGCCGGCGGCTGGGGCATTTTGGCTTCGCTCAGAAAGTGCAGCAGCGAGGCGTGGTCGTTGTACAAGCGGATTAGATTGCCTTCCGCGCGCGCGACCGTATTGTCCAGGATCAGCGCGACGGTGCGGCGCTGCTCATCCGTGAACAGCGAGTGAATGGTGTGCAGTCGCCCGAACTCGCGGTCCAAACGCCGCACGACCGCGGGCAGGTCCGCCGCAAGCATCGCCTTCCGCAGGCTTGCGGCCGCGGCTTCGTCCGGCGGCGCGCGCTTGACTCCGGCTGCGATGTTTTGATCGCCGAAATGGAACACCGCGTAGAAAAAACGCTCGCTCTCGTGAGTCAGCGTGGAAACGACCCGCGCCGCGCCCCAAACCAGCCTGGCGCGGCCGGAGCTATACAATTCCGCGCTTTCGCGGTGGATTTCAAAGGCCAGCACACGCGCGCGCTCCGGGTAGTCGCGGAATACCGAGGAGATGGCGTAGTGCGCGGCCACCTCCGCGAGGCCGACCTGCAACGGCTTGACCCGGTTGCGGTAGATGTCCGCGCCCGTGCCTTCGGCGGCCACATTGCTGTGCGCGTGGCCCAGTCGCTCGATGAAGCGCGTTTCCAAGGCCCCGGCTGCCGCGCCGAACAGGTCGGCGGCAAGCTCCAAGGCGCGCGCCGCATAGGCAATGATCTGCACGGTTTCGATTCCGGCGATGTCGTCGAAAAACCAGCCGCAGCTGGTGTACATGAGCTGCGCGTGACGCAAGAGTTCCAGCAGCTTCCACGCGCTTGCTTCCTCGGCGGGGTTGAGCGGGCGCGCCTGCTCCGAGCGCAGAAACGCATCGGCCGGCGCGCGGTCCAGGATCACCTCGATATACCGGTCGCAGGCGCGGTCCCAGTCCTTGAAAAGCTCCGCTCCCAGCGGGACGGCGACGTTTGTAAGCGCATCGCGCAGCTCGTCGAGCGCCGCGCGCAGCGGCCCGCGCCAGCGCTGGTTCCAGCCGGGCTTGCCGCCGCCGCAGCCGCAGTCGGAGCGCCAGCGTTCCACCCCGTGGGCACAGCTCCAGCTGGTTCGCTCGGCGATGCGGGCTTCCTCCCGCGGCGGAAAGCGCGCAAGGAACTCGCCGTAGTTGGTCAGGGTCGCCAGGCCGTGCTCTTCTGTGTATTGCAGCGCGTAGCTCAGGCCCATTTCGCCGAAGCGGTGGTGATGGCCATAGCTTTCGCCGTCCGTGGCGACGTGGACCAGCTCGGGCTCCCGGGGGCGCTCGGCGGAAAAGCCGCTGGCCATGCGCAGCGCGTAGCCCTCGCCGGAGTTGAGCAGGCGCTCGAACGCGATGGCGCGGGAGCGGGGGCCGTCGTAGAAGAACACCGCGATGGAGCGGCCGTTAGTGAGCCGGACACGGTAGGGGCGGCGGGTGTCGACGGAGGCGTCGGGGGTGGCGACCCAGCCGACGGGCAGCCCGGCGGTCGCGGTCAGCTCCTCGCCTTCCGTGCTTTCCTCCCGCGCCGCGGAGAGGGGGCGCACCGCCATGCACTGGCTTGGCGCGAGCACGGTAAACAGTATTCCGTGGGCAGCCAAAACCTCCAGCGTTTCCGTGTCTACGGCGGTTTCCGCCAGCCACATGCCTTCCGGCTTGCGTCCGAAGCGGCGCTCAAAATCGGCGAGGCCCCAGCGCACTTGCAGTTCCTTGTCGCGGCGCGAGGCGAGCGGCATGATGACGTGGTTGTAGACCTGCGCCATCGCGGAGCCATGGGTCGAGAACCGCTCCGCGCTGATGCGGTCGGCTTCCAGAATCGACCGGTACGTGACGGCGGCGTTTTCCTCAAGCCAGCTCAGCAGCGTAGGCCCGAAGTTGAAGCTGATCTGCGCGTAGTTGTTGACAATGCGCAGGATCTGGTTTTCCTTGTTCACGATGCGGGACGCGCCGTTGCGCGCATAGCACTCAGCCGTGATCCGCGCGTTCCAGTCGTGGTAGGGGGCGGCGGAGTCCTGGACTTCGACGCTCTCGATCCAGGGGTTCTCGCGGGGCGGCTGGTAAAAGTGTCCGTGAACGACGAGGTAGCGATTGGTGCTCATGGGCTCTCTTTTCTAGGCGGCGGGCGGGGCTGCGAAGGGTTTGCCGTGGAGGTCGCAGGCGCGCCACAAGTACCAGCTGGCGACGGTGCGCCAGGGGCGCCAGCGCTCGCCGCGGCGGGCCATGGCTTTGGGGTCGCCCAGCATGGCGGCGTCGAA
>CAXTRW010000088.1:0-11570 GCA_964246765.1 uncultured Acidobacteriaceae bacterium
GCTCTGGGGAGGGTGGGGGCGGAGGTAATGGAGGTTATAAGCCTCCTGTCGGCACCAAGCCATGGATTTGCCGGGAAGAAGGCATCGGAGCGGATACGTATGGCGTTGCAATAGCGGTAATCGGATTTTTGACGCACCCTAAGGTGGCTATTCTGACAGGCCCTCTGTGGGATACGGTGGGTCTTTTGGCTGTTATCACTGGGGGTGGAATTGTGATTCGGCATGCAGCCGTATGCTGAAGCACAGGCTGGGTCATAATCGCAACTAGAGGAGAGCAGCATGCATTGGATAGTCGTTTACGCCAACAGGTGGCACGACTTCATCTACATCGCCTGTTTCTGCTACCTGGCTGCAGCGCAGATTTACTCCATACGAACACGCCGAAAAAAAGCTGAGAATCAAACGCTTTCCAAGTCGACATTGGTTCTGAACCTCTGTGTAGTCGTTCTGATGTCTGTGCTGTTGGGCATTCGTCTCGCCTCGTCCTCACCCGCCTAGAACAGTGCTGGTTTCCTGCGACGCCTGATGGATACTGTTCGGCCTCTGCCGATCGCTGCGCTTCGTCAGCTGCGGGTGGGGAGTCAAACTCGCAGCCGAAGGATGCGCTCCAGCCGGTCAACCGACGCGGGGGCGTAGGCGAGCTCCCCGCGGAAATCGGCCGGGCGATCCCGACCGCCTCCCACGCGTAGTCCTCCAGCATCGGTTCCAGGCCGGTCCATCGCTTTCCGGCAAAGCGTTTGCGAGCTGCGGCGTCACGTTCCATGGTCTTTTCAGCGTACAGGACCGGCTCAGGGGACCCCCGGCGATGTACAGTTGAGGGTGGTACCCGGAGGTTCTGTTTCTTGCTGACACGTTTTGCGCGCCGCGTCCTGGCGCTTTCTTTCCTGCTTGTCCCTTCCGTTTCCGTCCTGGCGCAGGCTCCGCAGTACCATGCGCCGGTGGTCGCATCCAACAACACCCTGGCCGGGGTGAGCTACAACAACCGCTATGAGGTATATGGCGGCGTCGCCTATTCGCACTTCGACGCGGGCCCATCTCTGCTGCAAGGGGCCAACCTGGGCGGGTTCGACGTGCAGGGGGCCAGGTTCTTCACGCACAAGTGGGCCGCGGTCGCGAACCTGCGAGGATACCTGGGCACCAGCGGCGTCGCACCCAATCCGTACGGCATCAAGGGCCCGTTCGTGAGCGAGTACATGGCGCTGGCCGGCCCGCAATACCGCCTTGCCTCCAACCAGCACGCCTCGGTCTCGATCCACGCGCTGTTCGGGGGCGCTTATGGGTATTTCAGCCGCGACCTGCAGGACCAGGCGGGACACTCAGTCAACCCGGCGCAGGTGGGGTTCTTCAGCGACCAGTTTTCGTTCGGCAGCGCCATCGGCGGGTCCATCGACCTGAACCGCTCGCCGCGTCTGGCGTTTCGGATTTCGCCGGATGCCACGCTGACGGATTTTTCCAGCGCCGGCAAGGGCGACTTTAAGGAGCAGTTCGGGATTTCTGTGGGCCTGGTGTACCGGTTCGGGCGGCATATCGACCCGGACCGGCCGGGAGCGCCGCAGCGACCGTTGAGGTAAAGGCAAGACCGCCTGCGCGGCTGGCGGCCACTTCGTGGCGGGTCTTTGTTGATGCTGCTGGGCTGCTGACTTTTGCAGCCCTTCCGTTGGTCGGGGATCAGCATTGCCGGCTCGTGATCATCGGGAGCCCAACGCGAAGCCGGTAACACCCCACGAAGTAGGCGCCTCGCGCGTAGGAGGTCTTATTTTTCGGTTACCGGAATCATGAGATACAGGATCAAATCGTCGCGGTCCGGATCGTCGAACGCGTGCCAATGGGCCACGGGCTCCAGCCGGTAGCCCGCGTCGTGAATATCCTCGAGCGTGCCCCGGTCGAGCTCGTTCCACTCGGCATACCATCCGGGGCGGTATCGCCGGATGCGCGTCGGCAGCTCATCCGTGCCGAAGTCGTCGCAGATCGCGGGTAGGTGGGTCAACAACGTAATCTCGTCGCCGGAAATGGACAGCAGAATGCGGCTGCCGGCGGAGGCGTGGGTGTCGATATACGCTGTAATCCCTCTGGCGGCGCTGAGCAGAGTGTACTGAGGGCGCAGCGCGAATAGAAAACTCCCGTACACGCCGCGCGCGAAAAAAACCGCAAGCAGCCCAGCCGCAAGCACCCCAACCACGCGCCTGCGCCGGAACAGCGCTTCAGTAGCCGTGACCGCGACAAACATCACCGGATAAGCGAGCACCATGTAGTAGCGTGGCTGCGGGCTATTGTGCCAGCCGGTAAACAAGATCAGGCCCACGCTGGCCAGGATCGACACATGCACGAGCGGGGACCGCCGAAACACAGGAGAAAACGCCACCGCAAGGACAAGCAAAATCAGCGTGGTGCAGACCAGCGGAGGATCGACCCACAACAGCCCGTGAGCGGCCCACCAGTAACCGAGCAGGACATTGTGCCAACCGCTGGGCCGCACCCAGTAGTTCGCATGGAAGAAATAGTAGAAATCCGGGGCATACGGCCGGATGGCCAGCAGGTAGTAAGCGAGCCACGGAATCAAGCTGCCAAGCGTCGCCGTCGCGAGATCGGCGCAGGCGCGCCGCAGCCGCCAACTCGCTGCGTGGCACAGCAGCGCGGCCAGTGCGGGCAGCAGAAAAATCGCTGTGGTTTTGGTAAGCACGGCAAGGCAGCTCAGCAGGCCAACCCCAAGCAGCGCCGCCAGCCTCCGGCGGCCCTGCCAATCCCGCAGCTTGAGCGCGACCAGCCAGGAGGCCAGGGTCCAAAAGGTAAGCAGCGGTTCCAGAATGGCAAGCCGGCTGAACGCCCACAGAAACGCGCTCCCAGCCAGCAGCAGCACCGCGCCCGCGGCGGCGGCTCGTCCGGCGCGCGCGGCTCGCAGTACCTGGTAGCACAGCACGAGATCGCCCGCGAACACCGCCAGAGCAAGCCCCCGCGCGGCCGCGGCCGAAACTCCGGTGACCTGGAAAAGCACCCATTCCATCGCGGGCCAGATCGGGAGCGCGACGGCGGTGTTCAGGTCCCCCGGGACGCGCCAGTGCCCGAACAGCGTCGCCGAGATGGCGGCCTTTCCATACCAGCCTTCATCGGTGTACTTAGAAAAGTCCATCCAGGGCGAGTCGTTGGGGAAGTCGGCTCGGAGATGGACCCAGTGCAGCACCCACAGAGCGCAGACGGCGGCGAGGAAAACCGCCCAGCGCACCCGGCTGCGGCTATTCGTAGGCAAGCGCGTCGATCGGATCTTTGGATGCCGCCTTGAGCGCGGGGTAGATGGCTCCGAGCAGCGCGCCGAAAAAGGCGATCGCCACCCCGCCCAGCTGCCATTGCCAGCTGATAATGAACGGCAGGGTCGGGAAGCGTTCGCTGAGGCCGAATTTCGTTAATGCCGTGCACGCAATCCCCAGCAGAATGCCCGCCACGGTGAGCAGCGCGGTTTCCCGCAACACGGAGCGAACTATATAGCCGCGGGACGCGCCCAGCGACTTAAGAATGCCGATCTCGCGGGTACGCTCGGACACCGCCGCGTACATGGACTGGAAAACCACCAAAAACCCCACCACCGTGGCGATCCCGATAATGCTGTCCAGCGCGGGGGTAAAGCCGGGCAGGTTTTCCGGGGTCATCATCGACATCCACGCGTCCAGGGTTTGGACCTGATATTGCTGCAGGCCGGGGGTCGCGTGGATTTCCTGCGCAATCGCGCCCTGATTGGCGCGGTTGTCGCTGCGGAGATAAAACAGGGACGCGTTGTTGGCATTGCCGAGCAGCGCGCCCAGGGTGCGGATGGGGATGAACTTGCGGCCGCCCTTGCCGTGCTCGACGATACCCGAAATACGGAAGGGATTGCCTTGAATCTGGATGATCTCGCCTACGTGATGGCCGCGGTCGGATCGGGCGAAGTAGTCGTCGACGATGGCTTCGTGCGATCCCTCGAAAGGTCGGCCCGACAGGAAAACAAACGGCTTCAGCGCGTTGTAGCTCGGGTAATCTATGCCCCAGATGGTCTCAATAGAGCCCACGGTGCTGAGGTCGGTAATCACGGGGGATGCAACGGCGACATGGGGCAGCTTCCCAAGCACCTCGGCGATTTTCGCGGGAACCGGCGCGCCGCCGATGCCCTGGAGGAAGCTCGCGTTCGGCGGCCGCACAATGATATCCGCGCCGATGCCGCTGGTGCGCTCGCGCGAGCCCGCCAACTGGCCCAGCATGATGCCGACCACGCACAGGATCATGACGACCTCGATCGCCACCGCGAGCATGGTGATAAAGGTGCGAACCGGGCGGTGCAGGAGATTGCCGACGATGAGTTTGTTCATGAAAGTTGGGCCGTGGGCCCGCGCTCCCCGAGTGTAGCAAAGCGGGGTTTCGACTGCCTGCCGTCTCGCAAATTGTTTATGCCTCAGCCTGGAAATCCGTTCCGAAGCGGGAACGGCGGAGGGCGAAGGACCGAAATGGGAACGAAGCAAGCTGGGCGGCGACGGAACGGGCGAGAACTCCATTGTTTGCCGGTAGGCTAAACACATGACCTCATCTCCCGAACCCTGTGCCCTCGCTGCAGCGATCGCCGCCGCTGTGGGGACCGTCTTGCTGCTGCTCCTTCTTCTCAGGGCGCGACGCTCGAGCCGGCCGGCGCTCTTGTATACCTGCGCGGCGGCTATGGCGCTGCTGCATGGGGTTTGGCTCTGGGGCCTGTTCACGGCGCCGTTCTTTGCATCCGCCCTCGCGACGCTCATGGTGCTTACCTTTCCCTGGTCCTCCGCGGTCACCACCAATATGACGATGGCGGGGTTCGCCACCCTTCCGGACCTCCTGTTGAATTACACGCGATTCGTGCTGGGCTTCGGCGGCCTCCAGTGTCTTCTGCTTGTGCTGTTCGTATGGGAACTCAAGCTCGCGCCGCGCCCCCGCGCCGCCGCGCGTTCCCGTTCGCACCACCGCTGACCCCGCTCGGGCTCCGCAGGCGCGCCTTCGCTGTCCTGATTTTGGGCAGACCATCTCGGCTCAGGTAGCATGGTAGGCTGGCAGCGTCCTGAGCCGGCTTCTTGCACCGATGCCGCCGGCTCGCCCGAGTTCCGCGCTGTGCCCAGGCCTCTTTCTCCCCAGATGGCCCGCCTGGACCGGAGGGAACCGCGTCCGCTCGCCCATGGAGGAAACACCCCTTGCAAGCACGCGATAAGTTTCTCTTTACCTCGGAGTCGGTCACCGAGGGCCACCCTGACAAGATCGCCGATCAGATTTCGGACGCTATCCTAGACGCATGCCTCGAGCAGGACCCCTACTCGCGCGTGGCCTGCGAAACTCTCACCGCGACCGGCTTGGTGGTCATCGCCGGCGAGATCACGACCAAAGCCTATGTGGACTTCCAGACCCTGGTCCGCGGCGTGGTCAACGATATCGGCTACAACGACGCGGGCTACGGGTTCGACTGCAAAACCTGCGCAGTCATCTCCTCCATCAACAAACAGTCCGGGGACATTGCCATGGGCGTGGACACCGGCGGCGCCGGCGACCAGGGCATGATGTTCGGCTTCGCCACCAACGAGACCGAAGAGCTCATGCCCCTGCCGATCTCGCTCGCGCACAAGCTGGCGCGGCGGTTGAGCGAGGTTCGCAAGAACGGGCAGCTCGCGTACCTGCGACCCGACGGCAAAAGCCAGGTCACGATCGAATACGGCAAGGACGGTAAGCCCGCCCGGGTCGACGCGGTGGTGATCTCGACTCAACACGCCGAGGAGGTCGCGACCGAGACGCTGCGGGCCGACATCCTCAAGGACGTAATCCAGGTGGTAATCCCGGCCGCGCTGCTGGACGCGGACACCAAATACCACATCAACCCGACGGGCAGGTTTGTGATCGGCGGGCCCATGGGCGACACGGGCTTGACCGGGCGCAAAATCATCGTGGACACCTACGGCGGCATGGGTCGGCACGGCGGCGGCGCATTTTCGGGCAAGGACCCGACAAAGGTCGACCGCTCGGCGGCGTATATGGCGCGGTACATCGCCAAAAACATCGTCGCGGCAGGCCTGGCGGAGCGCTGCGAGGTGCAGCTGGCCTACGCCATCGGAGTGGCCGAGCCGGTTTCGGTGCTGGTCGATACCTTCGGGACCGGCACGCTGCCCGCGCGGGAGCTTCAGCAGCTGGTCCGCGACAACTTCCAGCTCACGCCCAAGGGCATCATGGACTCGCTCGACCTGCGCAAGCCGATCTACCGGCAAACCGCGGCGTACGGGCACTTCGGCCGCACGGACGGCGACTTCGGCTGGGAGCGGACCGATCGGGCGGAGGCGCTCAAGGAAGCCTCGGCCAGACAGGAAGTGGTGGGAGTCAAATAACGGGAAGGGCCGCCTTTCGGGGCGGCCCCTTTTTCCCAAAGCTCAAATTGTCGCGCTGGCAAATTAGTGACGGGTCGGGTGGATGACCTTAAGCCCGAGGTGCTCCTCAAAGGCGTCGAAATCGCGGTCGTGGTGCAGAAGCGAATGCCCTTCAGTGATGCAGAAGGTTGCGATCAGGCAGTCGATGGTCCTGCGAATCGTCCTGCCGCGGCGTCGAAGGAATTGATAGTGCCCGGCCGAGGCGGCCGCCAGAGCGGTGCCGCCGGTTGTGAAGATTTCAAACCGGAAAAGCGACCGTTCGGTCGCCTGGAGATCCGATTCGTTGTCGATGCCTTGCAGCACCTCGCAAAAAATCAGATCTGTCAGACCGAGCTTTTTTTGTTTAAGCACACTGCCGAGCCACACTGTCTGGAGTGTCTCAGTACCTCGCAAAAGGTCCACCCAAACGCTTGTATCGACAATGGTCATCCTAAATGCGACCGCGGCGCGACCGGCTCAGGTCGCCCTTCCACTCCACTTTGCCCTTCAAAGTCAGAATATCCGCCTGGTTATCGACCTCAATAAGCATGCGAAGCGCCATCTCCACGACCTCTTTTTTCGTTTTAACGCCGCTTAGAGCAAGAGCTTCCTTCATCAATTCATCGTCTATCTCGATATTTGTACGCATGGGCGTCTCCTGCCGATGTGTAAGATTCGCACAATCTTGTGTATGAAAGCAAGCCGGACTGCGCCTCTGAAATCTCTACACAGCCGCCGGCGTGAGCTCCGCGTTCGCGGGCTCTTCGACCTGTGGAAAACCGCCAAGCCTCGGCTCGAAGAATCGCTCCACCGCGTCCAGGATCGCGGGCGAGGTCTTCGCCTCGTAAATAGCCTTGCGCAGCGCCCCGCCGCCGGGGACGCCGTGGGTGAACCAGGAGGCAAACTGCTTCATCTTCCCCTGAGCTTCACGGTTCCCGGGCTCTTCCGCCTCGCCGAGCAGCATGCCGAAGTAGGAGCGGATCAGCGTGTAGCGGTCCTGCTCTGTGGGCTCGTCGTAGCGCCCGGTCCCAGTGTACTGGGCGATCTGGCGGAAGATCCACGGGTTGGAAGGAGCGGCGCGGCCGATCATGACAGCGTCGCAGCCGGTTTGCTCGACCATGGCGCAGGCGTCCTCGGGGGTGCGGATGTCGCCGTTGCCGATCACCGGAATCCGCACGGCGTCCTTGACGGCGGCGATCCACTGCCACTGGGCCTGACCCGAGTAGCCGGCTTCGCGCGTCCGGGCGTGCAGGGCCACTGCGTCCAGGCCGGACTCCTGCGCCAGCTTCGCAAGCTCTACGCAAACGATGTTCCGGTCGTTCCAGCCCAGACGGAACTTGACCGTGAACGGAATCGTTACGGCGGCGCGAACCTCCTCGAAAATCTTCCCGATCAGCGGCAGATCGCGCAGCAAGCCTGAGCCGCCGTTGCAGGCGACCACGCGCTTAGCCGGGCAGCCGAGGTTCAGGTCGACCGTGTCGAAGCCCGTGTCCTGGACAATACGGGCGGCTTCGGCCAGGGTTTCCGGATTCGACCCGAAAATTTGGGCGGCGATGGGGTGCTCGTCGTCGTAGAAGGTCAGGTAGCGCTTGCGCTTGCTCTCGCGCATCCGGGTCAGCCCATCGGCGGAGGTGAACTCAGTCATCAGCAGCCCGCAGCCGGACTGCCGGTTCGTGACCGCGGCCTCAACGTCGGTGTGCGCCGCATCCGGCGTGAACAGGCTGCTGTGTCGGATGAAGCGGCGGAAAATCGTGTCGGTGACCCCGGCCATGGGAGCGAGCACAGTGGCGGGGGCGACCTCTACTCCTCCAATCGCGAAAAACGGGGGGACGCGCGCCTGCGCGGGCATAGGGTGCTCGAGCGGGTTGTCCCAGGATTTCTTCATGGCTAACGAGAAAAGCCCCCGCGCGCGGAGGCTTTTCTCTCCTGAAATGCGCGATTACTTCGCCGCGGGCGTTTCCTTTTGCGCGAACTTGCGGCGGAAGCGCTCAATGCGGCCCGCGGTATCGATCATCTTCATTTTGCCGGTGAAGAAGGGGTGGCAGGCGGAGCAGATTTCGACGTGGATGTCACCCTTGTGGGTGGAGCGAGTCGAGAAGCTGGTTCCGCAGGCGCATTTTACGTTGATTTCGTTGTAATTGGGGTGAATGCCCGGCTTTGCCATGGTGAATCGGAACCTTTCCTGCAATCCCTGTATGCTATCGCGGTTTGCCCCGAGTGGCAACGGGAACCGGCGGGATCGCTAAAGAATAGATGTCCGGGCGAACTGGAAGATGCGTGCGCGATACTGAGGAAGTATGACTGAATCAGTTATTTGCCCTCTGTGTAAAGGGATGGGAGTGCGGGTCGCCCCAGGCGCGGTCAACCCTCATGAAATCGAGGTCTGCGTCTGCCAGAATCAAGCCCCTCCCCAAAGCGTTCGGGGTGTCTGCCCCTTGTGCGACGGAATGGGGATGCGCGTCTTCGAGCGCGCCGATGGGGGCCGCCTGGCCGAGCCGTGCTCTTGCCAGCACGAGAGAAAGATCCAGAAGCTCTGGCAGAAGGCGCAGGTGCCGCGGCGCTATGCAAACTGCACTCTTGAAAACTTTAAATCCAGCCGGGGCGTGTCCGAGGCTTTCATCAAAGCCAAGGGCTTCGCTTCGAATTATCCGGGCGGGATGAACGGTACAGGACTGCTTTTCAGCGGGGGCTGCGGCCTTGGCAAGACACACCTAGCCGTCGGTATTTTGCGCAAGCTCGCGCTCGAAAAGGGGACGCCGTGCCTTTTTTACGACTATCGCGACCTGCTGAAGCAAATCACCAACTCCTATAACAAGGATGTCCATACAACGGAGCTCAGCGTGCTCAAGCCCGTGTTCGACGTGGAGGTTCTGGTGTTAGACGAACTTGGCGCCACGAGGCCGACAGATTGGGTGTGGGACACCGTCGCACTGATCCTGAATGCCCGCTATAACGGCCGCCGGACCACAATCCTGACAACAAACTTCCCGAACGCGGCCGCCCGCAGCGCCCGTAGTTCGGACGTGGATGATGCAGCTACGGCTCTGAAAGATACGGAAAGAATAGCCGGCGCCGCCGACCAACCCCGGACATTTGAGGGCAGATCGTTCAGCCTAGAGCTTTCGTCACCCGCGGAAGACGCGCGACGAGCCACGCGGGATGAGACTTTAGGCGAACGAATTGGGCAAAGCATGTGGTCGCGCCTGCAAGAGATGTGTGTGAGCGTTGAGCTTTACGGAACCGACTACCGGCAAAGCGGGGCAGGGCGCGCGCGATTCGAGTAGCTTTCACCGAAGCGCTACGATAGGAGCCATGGACGAGAACGAGCGAGGGGCGGAGCGGACGCGGTTCACGGGTGGCGGCGCCTTGCAAAGGCAAGAGCCGCGCAACTGGAAGCCGTTTGCCATTGCGGGCGCGGTGATTGCGATCGTCGTGATCGTGCTCCTGCTGGTGGGGCGTCATTCGCGGGAAGCGGCCAACCCGGGCGGGGCGGGACTTGCGCCCCCGGCTGCGTATGCCGCGTCACTGCCTATCTCGCAGGTGCAGATGAGCGATTCCACCAACCTGTCCGGCGGCAAGGAAACCTACCTGGACGGGGTGGTCACAAATCGCGGGTCGAAGATCGTGCGCGCTGTGACGGTGCAGGTTGCGTTCAAGGACTACACAGGCCTGCTGGCGCAAAAAGAGACTCTGCCGCTGAATCTGATCCGCTTTACCCAGCCCTACGTGGACACGGAACCTGTGAGCGCGGAACCGATCCAGCCAGGTCAGGCTCGCACGTTTCGGCTGATTTTCGACACAACCCCGCAAAACTGGGACGGGGCGTACCCGGAGCTGCGGGTGATCGCGGTGCAAGCCCGGTAAGCGCGCGCAAAATTGGCTGCCGAGCGTAACACTTACGTGGCTTCTCGCTGAGAGCGGCAAACCCGCTCCCGGCATTTTTTGCTGCCCTAGCTGAAAAAAGCGCATGAGTTGCCTAAAAGTGACCCAATGGGACTCAATTTGGGTCATTTCGCGTGGAGCGGCATCTTTGGCAGCCCAGGTGCTACATCTAATACCGTACGCAGAACAACCGCGTTCTCTCAGGAAGCGAGAAGGACCCATGAAACAGACAAGAAACATTGCAGGAGCGAGCGCAGCTTTGTTGCTCGCCGCGTCGATGGCGCTGCCGGCCGTCGCGCAGAATACCGGGGCGCAGGGTACGGACACATCGCAAAATTCCCCGTCGCAGACGTCTGAAACTACCACTGCGCAGCAGAGCACCGGAAACAGCACGATGAACCCGAGCAACAACGGCACCTACGCCACCGGCCAGCCACTGCAAACCCAATCGAAGGAAGGCTTTTGGGGTCATCTCAACCCGCTGGCCCGCAAAAAATGGGTGAAGCGGCAGGTGGATCCGGTCAAGGGGCGTCTGAACGAGCTCGACCAGCTGCAAGCGAAGAACTCAAATGACATCCGGGCGCTGGATGAAAAGACCGGCACCGGCATCAAGCAGGCGCAGTCCACCGCGGACCAGGCAAGCACGCTGGCCGGCACCGCGAACACGACCGCGGGCGCGGCATCTCAAACCGCGCAGCAAGCGAACGCGCAGACCGGCCGCTTGAACACGACGGTGCAGGGTCTGGATCAATACTCCAAAGTGTCGGACACGGAGCTTCGGTTCCGCCCCGGCCAAACAATGCTGAACGCGAAAGCCAAGGAGGCGCTGGACCAAGTGGCCACCCAGCTGCAGGGCCAGAAAGGCTATGTAGTCGAGGTTGCGGGCTTTTCACACGCGCGGGGGCAGGCTGGGATTCAGAGTTCGCAGCGGATGTCGGACGCGGTGGTGCGGTACCTGGTGGAGCAGCACCAGATTCCGGTGTACCGGATTCATCAGATTGCGTTGGGCAATGCTGCTCCGGCGCAGGATAGCGCCACGGCGCCGGTGGGCAATGCGGTGCGCGTCAGCGTAATGCAAAACAGTTTAGCGGCAACGGGCGCGCAGACCGGAGCGGGCACAGCACCCGCCGGCAACGCGAACCCCACGGGTGGACCCACCCAGTAGCGCCGCGACAAGCTCTCGGTCAACGAGAGAACCAAGGCAGATTGGCCCCTCTACCAGGAGGGGCCGTTTTTTTGCCCTTAAAAATCAAAGGCAAGACCCCCTGCGCGGGAGGCGGCCACTTCGTGGCGGGTTTTCGTTGGATTGGTGGCGCT
>CAXTRW010000089.1:0-11466 GCA_964246765.1 uncultured Acidobacteriaceae bacterium
AAACTAGACACATTGCGACACCCTGAGCGGCGCGAATGTGTAAAGGAAAACCCATCCTGCTCCGAGACTCCGCGCGGGTGCTTATTCCGCTATTTCGCTTATTCCGCAGTTCCGCAAGGGTGAGTTTTGGCACTTTTGACACCTGTCACCTTGGGCCATAGGCCTGAGGGCGCGGCCGCTCCGGGGGCCGCCGCTCCGCAGATCACGCGGACACCAGGCGAAGGCCGCCCGCGCCTGCCGAGGGCGTGTGCGGCTGCTCCCTGAGTTCATCCAAGTAATCGGCCCACCGCTGCATCATCTTGCGCCGCTCCGCCAGGTGCGCGGTACGGTTATAGGCTCGCCCGTTCGGGTCGCGCACGGCGTGGGCTAGCTGGTGTTCGATGAAGTCCGCGCGGAAGCCCAGCGTTTCATCAAGAATGGTGCGCGCCACGGCGCGAAAGCCATGTCCGGTCATCTCCTCTTTCCCAATGCCCATGCGCCGCATTGCCGCGAGCACAGCGTTCTCGCTCATGGGGCGGCTCACGGAATGTGCTCCGGGGAACACGTACCGGCTGCCGAAGCCGGTAAGGGGCCGCAGCTCGCTCAGAATGGCGACGGCTTGTCGAGAGAGTGGCACCAGGTGCTCTATGTCTGTCTTCGTCACGCGGTAGCGCCACTCCGCCGCCTGTAGATCAAAGCCGCTCCATTCGGCCCGCCGCAGCTCGCCCGGACGCACAAACAGCATGGGAGCCAGCCGAAGCGCCGCGCGCACCACCAGCGTTCCTTCGTAGCCGTGCATGGCGGCCAGAATCTCCGCCAGGCGGCGCGGCTCCAGCGTTGCCGCGAAGTGCTTGCCCTTCACGGGTACCAGGGCTCCGAGTAGATCGCGGGAAGGGTCGCGCCCGGCCCGGCCCGTGGCGACGGCATACCGGAACACCTGTCCGCAGTTGCCGAGGGCGCGGTGCGCCGTATCTCCCGCACCTCTCGCCTCTATCCGCCGGAGCGCTGTCAACAGGACTTGCGGGGTGACATCCGCGATGGGCAAGCCGCCCAGCCACGGATACAGGTCGCGTTCAAATAGGCGCATAATCCTGTCCCGGTGAGACTCCGCCCACGCCGGGCCCTGTTTTGCCAGCCACTCCCGCGAGAGAACTTCAAAGCTGTTCGCGGCGCGCTCGCCCCGGCTTGCCTTGGTCGCCTTGCGATGCTCGCTTGGGCTTACTCCTTGGGCCAGCAGCGCCCGCGCATCATCTCGTTTTTGACGGGCCTGTTTCAAGCTCACGTCAGGGTAGACGCCGAAGGCCAGTAGCCCTTCCTTACCGGCAAAACGGAACTTCATGCGCCACTTCTTCCCGCCCGAACGAGGCACTTCCAGGTAGAGACCTTTCTCGTCCCGTAGGCGGTCAGGCTTCGGCCCACCTGAATGCTTTGCCGTGCGTACTGCCGTGTCTGTAAGGGGCATCTGGGGGTATCGTCCTCTCGCGGGGCGCGGTATACCCCCAGGGATACCCCCAGCGCGGCCCGGATGTCAATGGACTTAGCAAGCCGCTATCAGCCTCAAAAGAGGCGCAAAGGTTTGTAAGTCATTGATTTGGCAAGAGAAGTTGGACTGTATGAGACTGTCTGAGATGGGCAGGTGGTGGCCAGAGACGGGATTGAACCGCCGACGCCGGCCTTTTCAGGGCCGCGCTCTACCACTGAGCTATCTGGCCTTGGGAGTCCCAAGAACACGGTGGTCGCTGGCGATGCGACCCGTATCAAGCGGCGCGAGGAGCGCCATCCGCAGTATAGCAAAGCAGGGCCGCCCCGCGACGGGGTGAACGCGCAAGCCGGCGGAGCGACCTTCAGCCTCCCAGCTTGGCGCAGTTCACCGCAACCGTCTCATAGGGGAATTTAACCGAAGTTTGCCCGGTGAGCGCGGGTGTTTCCGCGATTCGCTCTCGGATGCGGCCTGCTATCTCCCGCTGCTTGTCAACGGGCAGAGCTGCGATGAAACTGACGGAAAGCATGCGATCGACAATCACCTGTTCGGGATGCCCGACATGCTCGTTGCGAAAGCGATGCTCCTGCAACGGGGTAAACCCTTCCGCCGGAAACAAGCTGCGCCACTGCTGCGTGCGATATCGTGGCGTGTCGTCCTCGAAGGTCTGAATAATTTCGGTAAGCGCCGCGACCCACTCCACACTTTCGTCACGGACGTTCCAGATCAGGCCCAAGCGGCCGCCCGGCTTCAGAACGCGGCGAATCTCCTCCAACGCCGGGCGACGCGCGAACCAATGGAACGACTGAGCGCAAACGACGGCATCGAGCGATGCGCTTTCAACTGGAAGAGCTTCGGCGGAACCTTGTCTGGTCTCAACTTGAGGAAACCTATGCCTGAGCTGCGCCAACATGGCGCTGACAGGGTCCACGGCGACGACGGTCGCGCCCGCGGAGAGCAGCTTGCGTGAGAACTTCCCGGTACCCGCGCCTAGGTCGAGAACTCGATGCCCTGGAGCGATGCCCAGCTCGATCCGCAGCCATTGCTCCACTTGCGGAGGGTACTCGGGCCGGCCCTTGACATACGCGGCCGCCGCTTCGGAGTAACCCGCGATCGCGGATGTGTGAACCCCCATAACTGTGCCCCTAAGCTTCAAAGCAGAAGCGAGCGCATTTTTTACGGCGCGAGCCGCGTCCACGCGCCCTTACGCCGAAGGCGTCGAGGCCGCACACAGTGCTAGATGTGCATGATTTCGGCTTCTTTTTTCTTGCTGATCTCGTCGAGGCGCTTGATCTCGTCGTCCGTCATTTTTTGGACCTCGTCGAGCGCGCGTTTTTCCTCGTCGGCTGAGATTTTCTTGTCCTTACCGGCTGCTTTGATCTGCTCGTTGCCCTCGCGCCGGACGTTGCGAGCTGAAGTCTTGTGCTCTTCGAGAACCTTGCTCAGCTGTTTGACCACGTCGCGGCGCCGCTCCTCGGTCATCGGCGGCACGGGGATTCGAATGATCTTGCCGTCATTTTGCGGGTTGAAGCCGTGCTCGGAGGCCCGCAGCGCTTTTTCGATCTCCGTGATCAGCTTGGTGTCCCAGGGCTGCACCACCAACGAGTTCGCATCCGGCGCAAGCAGCTGGGCCACGCCGCTCAAGGGCGTGGGTGTGCCGTAGTAGTCAACCCGCACGTTATCGAGCATCTGCACATTCGCGCGGCCCGTGCGGATCGACTGGAGGGTGTGCTGAAAGTCCGAAACCGACTTTTCCAGGCGCTGCTTAACGTGCTGGTAGGTGTCTTTGAGAGCCGGGGTGGTGGCCAAGGTGGAAGGGGGCATCGATGCGTTCCTGTCTAGGGAAAGTCGTGGAGCCAACACCCTGTATTGTACTGTGCGCCCAAACTGACCAACCGCCGCGCCGTGGAGACGCGGTGGCTGCGGTCGCTACGAAACGGTAATGACAACCTTGCCGATCTGTTCGTTTGAGGCGAGATACCGGTAGGCCTCGACCGTCTGTGCCAGCGAAAATGTCTTTGCGATTTTCGGATGGAAGCGCCCGTCCTCCAAACGCTCAAAGATGTAACGCTTCGCCTTTTCAAACTCGCCGGCTTGTGCAATCACCTCGTGCAGCGAGTACGCCTGCATGCGCAGCCCCTTGCCGATCGCCTGCATCAGAGGAAATGGCGTCGGCTCCATCGAGAGCAAGCCGTACTCGTAGATCGTGCCGCCTTGCGCTGCCGCGGCGGCCAGCTTTTCAACGAATTTGCCTCCCACCGGGTCGAAGATCACGCGAGCCAGTTTGCCCCCCGTAATCTCCTTGACCCTCGCCGCGAGATCCTCCTCCTCGGTCGCGATCACGTGATCCGCGCCGGCCGCGAGCAGTTCGTCTTTCTTCTTGCTGTGCCGCGTGGTCGCGATGGCGGTCGCGCCCTCGGCTTTTGCGATTTGGATAGCGGCGAGCCCCACGCTGCTCGACGCTGCCGTGATCAGCACGAAGTCGCCCGCGCCGATTTTTCCGTGCATGACCAGCGCGCCATAGGCGGTCATGTATTGCATCCAGACAGCGGCGCCCTCGGCCGGGGAAAGCTTCTCGGGAAATGCGGCCAACATCGCCGCGGGAACCACCGCCTCCTCGCCCAGTACGCCGTTCTTGTTCATGGAATAGCCCGGGACCGTACCCAGGCGTTTGCCCTTGAGACTCGGGTCCACCCCCGGCCCGACCTCTTCCACAATGCCGACCGCCTCGTAACCGATGCGCGACGGCAGCTCGGGCTGCTCCATGTAGTGGCCGCCCATGTACATCAGCTCCGCCCGGTTCAGCCCCACGGCTTCCACCCGCAGCTTGGCCTCGCCCTCGCCGGGTGCGCGGGTTGGGGCGTCTTTGATCTCGAGATTTTCAGGACCACCGACTTTGTTCAAAAACACTGTTTTGGCCATCGCTCTGTCTCCTGTGCGTTGGATAGCTGGACAGAGGCGGGGATTCCCGAAATTTAGGCGTAAGCCCTCCGCGTTACTTTGGTGCGAAAAATGATTCGCCCCCCCTGATGCGGTTTTGCGGATGTGCCGATATGAAGCACGGTGCCGCATATGCGTCTTCGATCGACTTTTTCCAATCCGATGCTGGGCTTAGCCGCGGTCCTCGCCGTTGGGATGTCGCACATCGCTGTGCTTGGCTTGATCGGGCAATCGCTGGTGCTGTCCAACGTCCTCCAGATCGCCTCGGCCTGGCTGGCCCTCGGTTTTTGCCTCAACTATGCAGTGCGCAGCAGGGATCGCTACCTCCGATACACCTGGCTACAGCTCAGCGCCGCGTTTGCGCTCTGGTCCAGCGCGCAATGCCTCTACTTCATCATCCTGATCACGAAGCAAAAGGAGCCGCCGTTCCCATCCACAGCGAGCGTCCTGTACTTCCTTGTTGCTTTCCCCATTCTTATGTTGACCGTCGTTCGGCGGTCGGCAACCAAGTGGGAGTGGGTGAACTGGCTTGACTCCGCGCAAGCGTGCATCTTCTTCTTTGTGCTCGATGGGCTGGTTTTCTCGCGGCCGCCTCTGATTCCGGTCACCATCGCCTACGACGTGCAAGCGCTTGCCCTTTTCCTCACCGGAGCGCTCCGCTATTCGACCGCCTCGCCGGGCGCGGAGCGAGTCTTTTTCCGCAATCTTTTCGCGTTTCTTTCCATCTACGGACTGCTGGTTTGCTTAGGGATTCATCTGGAGGCTCACCAGATCACCTCTGCCTGGATCGACCTTTGCTGGAGCGCCCCGTTCTTGTTTTTCTGTACGCTGCTTTCAGTTGGAGAGCTTTGGCCCGCGCCTACTCGCAAAGAGCAACAGGCGGGTCTACCCAGACAGCTGAACGGCCTGAGCGCCCTTGGCATTACCGTGCTCTCGATCGCGGCCGGCGGCGTGCTGGAATTGCACCATCCCTATGCCGGAATCGCGGCGCTGTCTGTGGCGTTTCTGCTGTTTGCGGTGCGCACCAGCACCCGCGAGTCGCAGCTGCACCGGGCGCACAACAGCCTCCAGCACTCCAACCTGCACGACGCGCTCACAGGGCTCGCCAACCGCACCTTGCTGCACCGCGAGCTGGAACGTCGCCTTGCTGCCGCGCACGCCGGAGATGCGGCGCTCTTGTTCATCGACCTCGACCGGTTCAAGACCATCAACGACGGACTCGGCCACGCATTCGGCGATCGACTCCTGGTCGCCATCGGGCAGATCCTTCGGGCCCTCGCGGGCGCCGATGCGCTGGTCGCCCGCCTCGGTGGCGATGAGTTTGTGATTCTGGCTGAGTCCTCCGATCCAGCGGAAGCGCAAAAGCTGGCCGAAACCGCGGTACAGCAGCTCCGGCAGCCGATCCGGCTTGAGGATCGCGTTCTGCACATCACTGCCAGCGCCGGCATCGTCCTGGGCCGCCCGGGGATGAATGCAGACGAACTGCTGCGCAATGCCGACTGCGCCATGTACGCCGCCAAACACCGCGGCAGGGATCAATCCGCGGTTTTTGAACCATCCATGGGAGAAAAGGCCAACGGCACGCTCCGCTTGGAAACGGATCTCCGCGAAGCCATCGCCTCCAGCGGCATTTCGATCCAGTATCAGCCCATTTACTCGCTCACTGAACAGGCTGTAGTCGGCTTTGAAGCATTGGCGCGCTGGCAACATCGCACCCGCGGCCCTGTGTCGCCCGCCGAATTCATCCCGGTCGCCGAGGATTCTGGCCTCATCCTGGAGCTTGGACACCATGTTCTGCGCCAGGCCTGCCGGCAGGTGCGGCAGTGGAACCAGACCTTCGGCCGCGAGTTCTACGTCAGCGTCAACGTGTCCGCGCGTCAGTTCGCGGATCAGAGTTTGCTCCACCGCATCCAGGCGGTTCTCGCGGAAACCGCGCTTCCTCCCAACCGGCTCAAGCTCGAAGTGACCGAATCCGTCCTGCTCAGCGGTATTCAGCCGGTCGAGGCAGTGCTGAACGAGGTGCGCGCCATGGGGATTGAGATTGCCCTAGACGACTTCGGGACAGGCTACTCTTCACTCTCCTATCTGCTGCGCTTCCCATTCGACGTAATCAAGATGGACCGCAGTTTTGTGCAGTCTCTCGACCAAAATACCCAGCGCGCAGGCCTGGCCGGCGCTATCGTGCAGATCGCCGCCAACCTGGGCAAGAAGGTGATCGCCGAAGGGGTAGAAACTGAAAGTGAGCTCAAGTGCCTTGAGGGGATGCGCTGCGACCTCCACCAGGGCTACCTATTCTCGAGGCCCCTTACGCCCGAAGCCGTGACACGCCTGCTTGATGAATGTGGCAACCGGGCGGCCGCCGTTGAGGAGCGAAAACAGCCGATCTGGGCAGCGCCGGCAGCCGCCCTGTACAACTCGGGAACGTTTGCGCCAAATGCGCTGCTCATTCCCGGCGTCGCCATGCCGGGCGGCGCCACCTACATCTCTCGAAATTGAGGCCGTTTGCGCCTAGGGCCCATCGTCGATTTCACGGCGTGTGGACTGTTCCGTCTATCTCACTCTTCGAACACCAGAAACAGAGTCAGACGCTTCGATTGGGAGCGAGGGCAGCCAAGTCTAACCGTCGCCAATCGTGAACGCTGAGCCGACAAAACGATCCGGCTACGGCGCTGGCTTCGTGCTCTCTATTTGGCCACAGTCGCGCCAACGAAACCGCCAACTCCGCATCCCAAGAAGCCTTCGCCATCGGATCGCCGCTCTAAGATTTGGTCAAGCGAATACCGAATCCGTCGCACAAGTTCCGAGCTCTCGAAATCAGTCCCGAGGTGTCGGTTTTGAGGAACTCAGCGGTCACTTATCTCACCACACCGATTCCCTACAGCCACCGCAGCAACCGCGCGGCGACCAGGAGCGTGACGGTGACGGCGGCGGTCATGGAGGCGATGATGAGGGCAGCGTGGGGATTGTCGTGTGAAGGCGAGGCCTTTGATGTTGATGCCGTAGATGCTGCTGATGACGAGGGCGGGGAGGGCTACGGTGGAGAGCACGGTGAGGACTTTCATGACTTCGGTGGAGCGGTTGGCGGTGCTGGAGAGGTAGACGTCGAGGGAGTTGTTGAGCAGGTCGCGCTGGGTTTCGACGGTGTCGAGGAGGCGGGAGAGGTGGTCGTAGAGGTCGCGGAGGTAGAGCTGGTGCTTCGCTAGTGAGGGGGATGGCGGCGTCGCGCTGGAGGTGCATGGCGGCGTCGCGGGTGCTGCCGAGGAGGCGGCGGGCGTTGACGAGCTTTTCCTTGAGCGCGAAGATGTGCGCCAGGGTGTGGCGGCCGGGGGAGAGGGTGTCGAGCCCGTCATGCGGCTCGATCCGAAGTGGATGCCCGCGACACAACAGGTATCGCCCGCCGTCGCGTAGCGGAGATCGGCGGCTCATTTTCAGTTGGGTCAAGCCCACCGGCAATCCGGCTACGATCGCGGCGTGGGAAAAGCTAAACCACGTCCGATTCTTCTTGCGTATGAGCGCGTGTTACTGTTCCATCTTTGGAGAGTGCCGGATTATGGATTTCCAATCCACCCAGACGAAGACTGTGGCTTCCTGCAAGCAGACATAAAACCTGGGGTGCTGCTGGGTAGAAGCGGTCGTGAGCTTTTGCTTACGAGGACCCACGTCTCAAAGGCAAAACGTGGGGCACCCGTAGTTATAAGTCACTGCCCGAGCGATTTCAAATCGATCACAAACCGGTACTTCACGTCCGACTTCACGACGCGGTCGTAGGCTTCATTAATCTTTTCCATGGGGATGACCTCGACATCGGAAACGATCCCGTGCTCGGCGCAGTAGTCCAGCATCTCCTGCGTTTCTTTCACGCCGCCAATGCTGGAGCCTGACAGCGAGCGGCGATTGGCCACCATGCTGAAAGCCTCGATGGAGCTTGGCTCCTCGGGCAGGCCCACCTGGCAGAGCGTGCCGTTGCGCCGAAGCAGCTTCAGATACGCATTTAGGTCGTGCGAGGCTGAGACTGTGTCGAGAATGAAGTCGAGCTTGCCTTTGAGGGCGGCCATTTGATCGTGATCCTTCGAGTTGACCACTTCATCCGCGCCCAGGCGTTTGGCGTCTTCCGCCTTGCCCGGCGAAGTGGTAAACAGGATGACATGCGCGCCAAAGGAGTGGGCGAACTTAAGCCCCATGTGGCCGAGGCCGCCCAGGCCGATGACGCCGACCTTTTTGCCGGGGCCAACCTTCCAATGCCGCAGGGGAGAGTAGGTGGTGATGCCCGCGCACAGAAGGGGCGCCACGCCGGCGGGATCGAGCTTGGGCGAAACCGTGTGCACGAAGTGCTCGTCCGTCACGATCACGTTGGAATAGCCGCCCTGGGTCGGCTCGCCTGAATATTCCTTGCCGTTGTAGGTTTCCACAAAGCCCTTTTCGCAGTACTGCTCTTCATCGGCCTTGCAGTTCTCGCACACGCGGCAGGAGTCGACGACGACCCCCACGGCGACCGTTTCGCCGGGCTTGAAGCGGGTGACCTCGCCGCCGACGGCCCGCACCTTGCCCACGATCTCGTGGCCGGGAACCATGGGGTAGGTCGAGGTTTTCCACTCATTGCGCACCTGGTGGATGTCGGAGTGGCACACCCCGCACCACTCGATATCGATCACGACATCACGGGGGCCGGGGTCGCGGCGCTCAAAAGAAAAGGGTGCGACCGGGGTAGTGGCGTTCTGCGCTGCATAGCCTTGGGCCTGGATCATGGGTGATTCCTTCCGTGCAAAGCTTATGGGTTGGATGAGGGCGCGAACTCGCTGCGTTTGCGGCCGTAGGCGAAATAAATCAGCAAACCGATGAGCAGCCAGGCGAAAAAGCGCAGCCAGGTGACGATGGGCAGGCCGGCCATGAGCAGGATGCAAAACACGATGGAAAGCACCGGAAGCACGGGACCGCCGGGGCAGCGGAAAGAGCGCCGTCGGCCGGGATCCTTCCAGCGCAGGATGAGCACGCCGGCGGAAACCAGCACAAAGGCAAACAAGGTGCCGATGTTGGACAGATCGGCGAACGTGCCGATATCGAGCAGCCCCGCCGGCACGCCGACCACCACGCCCGCCACCCAGGTGGAAACAACCGGCGTCCGGAACTTGGGATGGATTCGCGAAAACGCCGCGGGCAGTAGTCGGTCGCGCGACATGGCAAACCAAACCCGCGCCTGCCCTATTTGGAAAACCAGGATCGACGAGATCATGCCGAGAATCGCGCCGATGAGCACGGCCAGCCTCGTCCAGTGCAGCAATGGGCTGCCGGTCGCGATCGACAGTTTTTTAAGCGTGTTCACCACAGGTGCCGCGTCGTCCATGAGCCTGGACCACGGGATCAAACCGGTGAGCACAACCGCTACCCCGATGTATAAGACGGTGCAGATGGCAAGCGTGGCCAGAATGCCGAGCGGGATGTCTCGCTGCGGGTTTTTGCACTCCTCGGCGGCGGTGGAGATGGAATCGAAGCCGATGTAGGTAAAGAAGATAATAGAGCCGCCGGTGAGCACGCCCGACCAGCCGTTGGGCACGAACGGGTGCCAGTTGCCGGGGTGGATAAAGCTTGCGCCCGCGATCACAAACACCAGAATGGCCGCGATCTTGAGCAGGACCATGACGTTGTTGGTCTCGGCCGACTCGCGAATGCCGCGCACCAGCACCACGGTGAGCAGCATGACGATGAGAAACGCGGGCACATTAAAGCCGAAGTGCCAGCCGGGTCCGTACAGCGTGTGCCCGGAAAAATCGGTAAGCCCGCTCGGCAGGTAGGCAGGCGAAATCCACTGCAGCGACGGGTGGATGCCGAGCCAGTCCAGTAGATCGACCACGTGCGCCGCGAACCCGACCGACACAGCCATGTTCGAGAAGGCGTACTCGAGGATCAGGTCCCAGCCGATGATCCAGGCCACCAGCTCGCCCATGGTCGCGTAGGTGTAGGTGTATGCCGAGCCGGCGATGGGGATCATGGAGGCGAGCTCGGCGTAGCAAAGGCCGGTAAAGCAGCACACGATAGCGACCAGCACCAGCGAAACCGCCAGCGCCGGGCCCGCGCCGGGGCGGCCGAGCAGCGCTGTGTGATGGACCAGGTAGTCGGCTACTGGAGTGTTCAGGACCGAGGTCGCATCGAACTTCTCGCCCGCGATGGCTGTGCCGATGACGGTAAAAATGCCTGAACCGATGACCGCGCCGATGCCGAGAGCGGTGAGCGAGACCGGCCCGAGCGTCTTTTTAAGCGCGTTCTCGGGCTGCTCGGACTGCGCAATCAGCTTATCGATGGACTTGCGGGCGAACAGTTGGTTCGGCAGCGGCGTGGGCTCCGTGTAGCAGGATTCGGGGAGAAAAACAGCGCGCCCTGCCGTGTCCGGGACTCCGCTTGGGCGGCCCCGGCTCTCGGGCAGGGCGGTTGAGGATTAGCGCTTGTTTGTGCCGCGGGTCAGCTTTTTGGGCTTCTTTTTCGCGGAGCCGCGCGGGGTGGTGCGCTTGGCCTTGGGCGCGGCCTTTTTGCGGGCCGCGCGCTTGAGCGCCTTGCGCTCTTCGGTGGATTCGATGTTTGCTGTGTTTGCCATGGGTTCTCTCTTCTGGTGCGGGTTTCCCGCGATACATCGTTTTTACTACAGATCGTTCGCGGATGTGGCCGCATCGGCCAGCGCTATTCTTCGTCGAATTAATCCAGATCGAGCCGCTTCACGCTGTAGCTCGTCACTTCTGAAACTCCAATCCTGTATTCGATGCTCAAGTCCGCAAGCTGCTGCCCATCGATCAGGATGATCTTCTTTTCAATCCGCCCCACATAGTCTTTCGCCTCAGCTGAAAATTGCGAGGTGGTGAAGGAGCGGCAGCATGAGGCTCTGGAAATCGGGTACGGACATTGCTGCAGAGTAGCTTGCGGGAGAGCGCCTGTGAACGTTACGTCCGTTACGCCCGTTCCAGCTTCGCGAACTTTTCCACCAACTTTTTCAGCCCGTGCTGCGCGAAGGTAACGGTCAGCTTGGCTTCGTCGCCGTCGCCTTCGCGGCGGACGACCTGGCCCTCGCCGTACTTGGGGTG
>CAXTRW010000090.1:0-11128 GCA_964246765.1 uncultured Acidobacteriaceae bacterium
GGCCGTTGTAGATGGCCTCACACACGGGCGCGCCCAGGGCTTTGTAGCGCGCGACAGTTTCCGGGCCGCCGCCGTAGAGCAGGGCGGCGTCGTAGTGCGGGAGGGCGGCGCGGAAGGGGTCGCGCGGGTCGGCTTCCACGCGGGAGAGCGTCGCCGGGGCGTCCACATCCCACACGCAGGCCAGCGCTCCGGGCGTTCGATAGCCGGGCAGCGCGGCCTCAAGCTCCGCGTCGTCAACCCCGATGCCGGAGTGCTTCACAAGCAGGTCGGCTGCGGGCGCAAACTCTTGTAAGATAGCTTCGTACCCGCCTGGCTGGTAGACGACCGAGCGCGCATACGGGACTTGGTCGTAATCGCGGTTCTGCTGGCGGCTGTACGCGTCCGGCTCGGCGTAGGTGACGGTGTAGCCGAGCGCGTGAAGGTACTTGTACATGCCTCGGTAGTAGGTGGCCGCGCCATTCCAATAGGACGACAGCAGCGAGGAGCCGAACGCAAGAATCCTCACCCGAGCACCTCGTCGCAGATCTCTGCAAGCTGCTGGGCGCGGTGCAGGGTGGTGTGGCGGGTGCAAACGGTGGCCAGGCCCTCGGCGGCGCGTTGCTCTCGCGCACGGGCGTCGCGCAGGAACTCGCAGACATCCGCTCCGCTGCGGGCCCAGGCAAAATCGTGGCGGCCGAAGAGCTGCTCCGTATCCTGCCAGGGCGCTGAAAGCAGCGGGATGCCGCAGGCTAGGGCTTCGAACACGCGGATAGTCGGGATGCCGGGCAGCGCGGCGGCGTACTGCCGGCGCGGGACGTGGACCGTTGCGCGCGCGGCGGCGAAAGCGACAGGGGCATCGAGATTCGGCAGATAGCCTCCATACGCAATGCCCGCTTCTGCGAGCGCCGCCAGGCCTTCTTCCGGGTAGCGCACGCCGTACACCAAGGCGTTGCGCGTCGGGAGTGAGCGCGCAGGCTCCAGCAGAAACTCGCGCAGTTCCGCCGAGCGCTCGCCGTCGCCCCAGTTGCCAATCCAGACCAGGTCGCGCTCGGGCTCTGCTGGTGGTTGAGGCTGGAACACAGACGTGTCCGCAGCCTCGTGCAACGTCCAAACGCGTGCAGCGCCCCACCGCTCGCGGTACAAGCGGCGCAATGATTGGCCGAACGCGAGCACGCCGTCGAACTCCGCGATACGCAGGCGCGCGAGCTGCTCGGGGCTTGAGGACGCGCGATGATGCGTGTCATGGAACAGCGCGCGAAACCCGTGCTGCTCGCGCAGGGCGAGCACGCGGTCCACCAGCGCGGGCTCGGTCCACTCATGCACGATCACTATGTCGGCCTCGCGCAACGTCTTAACCAGCACCGGGTCGCCCGGGTCGGTGTAGGTGCGCACCTTCAGCTCCGGGTACACGGCCGCGAACTGCTCGAGCGAGCGCCGGCCGCGTTCGCCCTCCGCCAGCAGGTTCGAGTACGACCAGCCGTCCTCGGGCTCGAGCGCCGTGACGCAGTGGCCGAGCATGTGCAAACCACGCAGCAGCCCGCGAAGAAAGTGCGCGTTGCCGTTGTTCCAGTCCGAGCGGATCGAGTGCGCGCAGTACACGATGCGCCTTGCGCTCATGCGACGGCTACCCGCGCCAGCGTCGCGTAGAGCGCTTCGTGGTGCGCAATCATCGCGCCGGAGGTGTACAGCGCGCGGGCGTGCGCCAGGGCGCGGGCCCCAAGCGCGGTTACTTCCTCCGGCTCCGCGGCCAGCCGCCTTACCAGGGCTTCGAGCGAGCGCGGGTCGCGCGGCGTGAAATAGGCCGCCGCTTCGCCCCAGATTTCCCGTAAAGTGGGCAAGCCGCTCATTACAAGCGCGCACCCGCTCAAAGCGGCCTCGAGCGGCGCGAGCCCGAACGGCTCATAGCACGACGTAGCGATGTAAAGAGCGGTGCGGCTGTACAGTTCGCGCAGCTCGCCCGCCTCCTGCTTGCCCAGGTAATGCACACCGCGCGCGGAGCGGCCGGGAGAGCCCGCTTCGCCCGGAGGCGCGGGGTCGCCCGCGACCAGCAGCGGCACGGGCACATCGATCTCCTCCAGCAGCACGACACATTTGCCGGGGTCCCACGCCCGGCCCACCGTGATCGCCTGCAGGCTCTTCGGCCGGCCGGGCAGGAACAACTCGGGCGAGCGGCCGTTGGGAATGACCTCGATATGCCGGTCGATCCCGTACTGTTCACGCAGCTCGCGCGCCATCCAGGCGGTGGGCGCGGCCAGGCGCGTCGCGGACAGCAAGCCTGCGCGCACCAGCGCGGCGTAAGCGCGCATGCGGCCGCTGTCGGGCGGCTGCTCGCCGTACACCGACTGCCACCAGCTGAGCACGCAGCTGTGGCCGGTAAGCAGCACCGGCAGCGTGTCGGAGAGCACTCCATACGCGAACTGGTTGGTGTGCAGCAGGTCGGGCTGCGAACGGTTCACCAGCTCGCGCAGCAGGTCGGACGAGCGCTCAAGATCATCGCCCGCATTGTCCATCCATTCCAACCGGAAATCTGTTCCAATGCACTGGAACAAGGGCGAACGCATGCCGGCGACCCACGCCTCTTGCCCCGTGTCAAGCGCCTGTCCGAATGAAACGAGCGTGACCTGGTGGCCCCGGCGCACCAGCCCCGCGCTCAGCTCTTCCGTGTAGGTCCACACACCTCCCACCGCGTCTGTCGTTAGCAGGACGTGCATTCAAGCTCCTCCAGCGCCGCGGGCTGCTCCTCCTGAATATCGCTGAAGCGATCGAACAGGCCCAGGTAGTGCCGGTGCGCGCGCTCCCACGCCTGGTCGTCGGGCGCCGCGCCGAAGGTTTGCACGTACAAGGGCGAGCCCGGAAACGGAAACATCGGCACGGGCTCGGAAACCCACACGCCTTTCGCTTTCAGCTCGGTTTGCCACCGCTGCACGGCGGCCGTGTCGTCGTGCGCGGTGCGGATCAGGTTGGCCTGCACCCATGGAATGCGCTGCTTCGCATACGCCAGCAGCTCGGCGATGCGGTCGGTGGACATGCGGCAGTTCTTGTTCAGCTCCGCGCGGCCTTCTTCGGTAATCGACTCAATGCCGCACTCGATCGAGATGGCGTGGGCGCGGGCCAGCAGGTCGAACCCTTCCTCGTCCCACAGATCGATGCGCGTTTGGAAGCCGATCTTCAGCGGCCGCTTGGCGATCTCCTCCAGCAGCAAGCGGACGTTCTTGCCCACGCCGAAGATTTCGTCGATGAAGTAGACGTAGGTGACGCCGCGGGCGATGAGCGCGTCGATCTCCGCGAGCACCGCCGCAACCGGCCGCTCGCGGAACTTGTTGCGGAACAGGGTTTTGTTGCAAAAGGAGCAGGACCAAGGGCAGCCGCGCGCGAACTCGAGCTCCGCGCCCAAGCCGTCGACGTGCTCGAAGACGTGGTGCTTGTGGGTGTGCAACTCGACCGGGTATTCGCGCAGGTCGATGGGACCGAGCTCGGCCATCTGGGTTACGCCTAGGCCTTCGCTCAGGTGCAGGCCGGCGGCATCCTGCCAGCAGCAGCCGGAGACCGTTTCCCACGGCTGCGTTGCGAGCAGCGGGAGGATTTGGTCGTGCTCGCCGCGGATCACCACATCGCAGCCGGTTTTGCGCAGCGTGGCGGCAGGCGTAACAGAGCCGTGCGGGCCGATCAGCACTGTTCTTGCTTGCCCGAGTTTGAGCGCCGCGACCCATTCTTGCGGAACGCGCAGCTCCGGCGGCGGGCAGCGCCAAAACAGGTACGAGGGCGCGGTCGGGATCACCACAAAATTGGGCGCATCGAGCCTCGCGCGCGTTTCCTCCGGCGTGAGCGCTTCCATTTGCGCATCGACAAGCTGCACTTCGTGGCCGGCTCTGCGCAGCTCCTCGCGCGCGTGCAGCAGCTCCAGCGGCAGGTGCGGGTCGCGGCAGCCGAAGTAGGTTGAGCCCTCAAAGGTCCAGCGCGGATTTACAAGCGCAAATTTCATAGCAGGGCTCCTCCCGATGCAGCGGCGGCCAGCTGCGACTCCGCCTCAGCCGGCGCGGGCGCGCGGCGGTTGCTCAGGTCGCTACGCCAGAATGCTGCAATATCCCGGAAAACCACATCGAGCCCTCGCGCGGGCTGCCAGCCGGTGTGCTCGGTGAACTTGGTGGTGTCGCTTACGTAAATGTGCTGGTCGCCGGGCCGCGCATCACTCCAGCGCACCTGCGCTGCCAGCCCGGTTTGCTTCTCGATCGCCGCCAGCGCTTGCCGCACGGAGAGAGCCTGCCGCAGGCCGCCGCCGATGTTATACACCTCGCCCGCGGTTACGGCGCGCAGGGCCGCGGCGCGCTCCATCGCGTCCACCAGGTCATGTACGTGGAGCACGTCGCGCACCTGGCAGCCGTCGCCGTAGATCGTGACCGGCTCGCACTCCAGCGCGGAGTAAACGAAGTGCGCAACCCAGCCCTGGTCCTCGGTGCCCAGCTGCCGCGGGCCCGCGATGCAGCTCATGCGGAACACCACCGTGGGCACGCCGTAGATGCGGGCGTAGTCATGCACATACTGGTCGGCCGCGCCCTTGGAGCAGCCGTAGGGGGAGTGGAAGTCGAGCGGCTGTTCTTCATCGACGCCCGTAAACTTGGGGTCCGAGAAGCAGTAGGCGTCGCCCTCGCGGCGCACGCCCAGGCCTTCGAGCGAGCCGTAGACCTTGTTGGTCGAGGTGAACAGCACTAGCGGGCGGGTGCGCGCGGCTCGCGCGGCCTCCAGCACGTGGAGCGCGCCGAGGATGTTGGTGTGGCAGTCGGCGATGGGGTCCGCGATCGAAGTCGTGACCGCGACCTGCGCGGCGAAGTGATATATTTCCGTCGCGCCGCGCGCGGCTTCCGCTACCAGCGCGCGGTCGCGCACATCGCCGCGCACCACCGTCAGCTGCCCCGGAGCGGCCAGCGTTTCAAGCCACGCAGCGTTTGCCTCAACGCCGGGCCGGGCGAGGCTGTCGAACACGGTCACGTGCGCTTGGCCTTGCGCGAGCAGGCGCGCCGCCAGGTTGCTGCCGACAAAGCCCGCGCCGCCGGTGATCAGCGCTCTCCGTTGCTTCTTCAAAGCGTCTCCTTCGGGTGTGGGATGCACTATGCGGAAAGCCCGTAGCTGTTGAGCTCCTGGAGCATGGTTTCAGCCTTGTCCTCGGCCTGCTGCGCACGCAGCCACTCGGCCAGCTCGGCGAAGCCCTGCTCGTGGCTTACCTGCGGCTCGTAGCCCAGCAGCGTGCGTGCGCGCGTCAGGTCGGCGTAGGCGTGGCGGATGTCGCCGGAGCGGTAGCGCTGGGTGAGCTGGTGCGGCATCTCCTTGTCGAGCGCGGCGGAAAGCAGCTGGGCGACGCGGCTGATGGAGATGGGCCGGCCGGAGCCGACGTTGATCACGCGCCCGTTGGCTTCCGGCCGCTCCAGCGCAAGGATGTTCGCGCGCACGATGTCGTGGATGTTGACGAAGTCGCGCTGCTGCTCGCCGTCCTCAAAGACCAGCGGCGCCTGGTTGTTCAAGAGGCGCGCGGCGAAGATCGCGGCCACGCCGGTGTAGGGATTGGAGAGCGCCTGGCGGGTGCCGTAAATGTTGAAAAAACGCAGCGCGACCACGGGCAGGTCGTACACGCGGCCGTAGGTCAGGCACAACTCTTCCTGGTCGCGCTTCGAGAGCGCGTAGACGCTGGTGACCTCGCTGGGCTTGTCTTCGGCGGTGGGCCGGGGCACTAGCGGGCCCGCGCACACCGGGCACTTGGGGTCCCAATCGCCCGCGCGCAGCTGCGCATTGCCGCGGATCGGCGGCGCGACCGGGCCGTGCTCTTGGCAGGTGTAGGCGCCCTCGCCGTAGATCGACATCGACGACGCAACCACAAGCTTCTCGACCGCGGATTTCGTGTCGAGCAGCACCTGCAAAAGCTGCGCGGTGCCGAGCGTGTTGACGTCCATGTAGCGCTGAATCTCGTACATGGACTGGCCCACGCCCACCGTCGCGGCGAAGTGGTACACCGCGTCCACGCCTTCCAGCGCCTGGCGAACCGCGCCTGCATCGCGAACGTCGCCATACACAATCTCCACCTCAGGCGGTAAGTACGTGGGCAGCTTGCGGCCGTGGACCTGCGGCGTCAGGTTATCGAGCACCCGGACCGAGTGCCCTTCGCGCAGCAACCCGTCCGCCAGGTGCGAGCCGACGAAACCCGCGCCGCCGGTGATCAAAATGGTCTTCGTTCGCATCGGGAGCCCCTTTCACAACGCCAGCGCTTCGGCTTCGCGCTCCTGCTTTTCAGCCTGCGGAGCAGCATACCGGCTTACCGCCCAGCGCGCGAACTCGGTGAAGTCCTCAATGTCCTTCGGCGGGCTGGCCCAGTGCGGCTCCATCCCCAGGTGGTCGGGCGTGAAGCACAGGGTCATCGTGGTTTCAAACGGCTCCAGAGCGCGCATCTGCCGGTCGAACCACGCTTCCGCATCGGGCCGGAACCAGTCGGCCCAGCTTACGCCGGTGCGCAGGTAGCGCACGCCCAGCTTTTGCATCCATTCGACGGCCGAGTCCAGCCGCGGGTCCTGGTAGTGGAACCACTGGCAGATGCCCAGCGCCGGGTTTTCGGCCGCGAGCGAGGCAAACATGTTCGCGGTCATCTTCGGCGTCGCATCGTGCTTCAGCAGGCCCATGTAGTAGTGCCGGTAGTAGGACGAGCCCTCCGCTTCCTTGTGGCGTGTGGTGGCTTCCCAGGTCGGCGGCAGGTCGTAGAGGCTGTACCAGTGCACGCGCTCGGTTTGGCCCTTCAGGAGCCCTGCCATGCGCTCCAAACCGAACGCCGCGACCTCTTCCGCGCCGAAGGACGACGCGCCCACTTCGGAAACCCACACCGGCAGCCCCGCGGCCGCGCGGGTTTCCGCGATGCGCTCCGGCCACTCATGCACCGGCCAGTGATTCCAGTCCAGCGGGAATCCATGCACCGCGACTACGTCGATGTGCTCAAGCGCGCCGTAGCTGCGCATCAGCTCGATCCAGCGCCAGTCGCACGAGCTCACCCCGCCCAGCACGATTTTCAGCTCCGGGTTCACCGCGCGAATCGCGCGCGCGGACGACCGAACCATCGCGCCGAACTTTTCCCAGTTCGGGTCCAGGTGAAAGTTCCAGTGCGACAGATTGTTGGGCTCGTTCCAGAGCATCACCGCTTCTACCATCGTTTGCTCCTCACCATAGCTTGCCCTCGAACTCCAGCTCCTGCAGCCACTTGCCCCGGCGCTCGGTCGCGACGGGCGAGCACAGCCAGGTTTCTTCCTCCGGATGCGCGTCCAAGCGAAGCCCGGCCGAGCGCAGCATCGCCTCCACCCCCGGCTGGTTCGGCACCCACCAGTTGGTCGCGTCGCCCGCGAAGCGGTGCTCGAAGAAGCGCATCTGCGGGAAGGTCGGGTCGGCGAAGATGCCTTCCTCCCAAAACGGATAGTCCGGCGCGGCCTCCCGGCTTACCCCGTCGTGCGGGCGCATCAGGGTTTGAAACACCAGCGTCCCGCCGGGCTTGAGCTTTTGCACCACGCGGTCCAACGCAAATAGCGGATACCGCAGGTGGTAGAAGATGCCCATGAACAGGACCAGGTCAAACTGCCCGGCGATGGAAAGCACGTCATATGCCGAGCAGTTGCGGTACTCAATGTCCAGCCCAAGCTCATCGCGCACCAGCCGTGCTTGATTGAGGTAAAGCTCTTCCGTATCGATGCCCAGCACCCGCGCGGCCCCGCGCCGCTTCAGCTCGATCGCGTAGTAGCCCGCGTTGCAGCCGATATCGAGCACGCTCTTGCCGGCCAGGTCGGCCGGCAGCGCTTCGCCGAGAAAGCGCCATTTCACATACGGGTAGTCGCCCAGGAAGTGATCGGGCGCGGTTTGCACCCCGCGGACGCTGATGTTGTGGAACCAGGGCCCGGCGCTGCGGAGCCGTGTTTCAAGGCTGGCGCTTTCCGCTGCCTCGGCTGTGTGTCCGTCCAAAACCAGAGTCCCCGTGCTTTCTCGTTCTTAAGCATCTACTTACATTGTAAATATACCCTTCACAGAAGGGTGTGCAAGCCTTTCAGGTTGCCGACACAAGCATTTGCGAGCCGACTGCACAACCGAAAGCGCACCGCTCGCTCTCTTCCCCTCATAACAAGGAGCAATTATGGCCCGCGATCCCCTCACCTTCGGCCCCAAGCCGCCCTTCCCCAAGCAGCAGCAGTCCGCCCCCGGCGACCAGGGAGAGATGGACCCCAAGCCCGACACCGGCGCAGACAGCTACACCGGCCGCAGCCGCCTGACCGACCGCGTCGCGCTCGTCACGGGCGCGGACTCCGGCATCGGCCGCGCCGTCGCCACGCTGTTCGCCAAGGAAGGCGCGGATGTGGTCATCACCCATGTCCCCGGCGAGGAAAAAGACGCGCAGATCACCCTCGACGCGATCACCAAAGCGGGACGCAAAGCCCATGCCATCGCCGTGGACTTCACGGATCCGGCCGACGCGTTCCGAGCCGTCGAGGAAACCGTGCAAAAATTCGGCAAGCTCGACATCGCGGTCGCCAACGCCGCCTATCAGCGCTCCTACGAGAAGCTCGAAGACATCTCCGGCGAGGAGTTTGAAAAGCACTACCGCGTCAACGTCGGCGGCACGTTCGCGCTCGCGCAAGCCGCCGCCAAGCGCCTCTTGCCGGGCGGCGTGATCCTGGCCACCACCTCTATCGAGGCCTACGAGCCGGGCGCGAACATCCTGGTCTACGCCTCCACCAAGGCCGCCATCGCCAACCTGGTCAAGGGCCTGGCCAAGCTGCTGGCCAAGCAAGGCATCCGCGTCAACGGCGTAGCGCCCGGCCCGGTTTGGACGCCACTGATCCCGGCCACCATGCCGGCGGAGAAAGTGGAAAAGTTCGGCGCGAATACAGTGTTCGAGCGGCCCGCCCAGCCGGTCGAGCTCGGCGCGCTGTATGTTTTCCTCGCCTCCGATGACGCCAGCTTCGTTTCCGGCGAAATCTACGGCGCAACCGGCGGCCGCACCCCCCTCTAAACCGCTCTAAGGGCAAGAAAACGGGTGCCCCACGTCTCGATTCTGAGACGTGGGTTCCGCTTCGCGGCAGCGAAGGACGGCCTTTCGCTCTTCAGCGAACCCCCGCGCGCCCCGGTCCCGCGCTAAACTCCTTGAAAGCCATGCCCGAAGCAGCCGCCAAAACCAAAAGCGCCTGGAGCGAGCGCATCGAAGCGCTCCGCAACGTTCCCCCGGTGCTCCGCATCCTGTGGGACTCGGGCCCGGCAGTGGTCGCCTGGGGCCTCATCCTGCGCCTGCTGGTCGCGGGCGGCCCGCTGCTGGGCGCGTGGATCGCGAAAAACATCATCAACGGCGTCCAGCAGGCCATCAGCGGCCATGGCGTCCCGCCGCGCTTCTGGTGGTTTGTGGGGGCCGAGGTACTCGTGGTGGTCGGCACCGGCCTGGTCCAGCGTTTTATCGACTACGGCGACTCCGTCCTCGCCGACCGCTACACCCATTACGTCTCCATCCGGGTCATGCGCCAAGCCGCGCAGCTGGACCTGACCACCTACGAGAACCCCGAATACTACGACCGCCTGGAGCGCGCCCGGGTCCAGGCCACCGACCGGCTGGCCATGATCCAGATGATGGGCCGGCTCATCCAGCAGGTCCTCACCACCGTCCTGTTTTCAAGCGTACTGCTGTGGAAGGCGCCCCTGCTCCTGCTGCTGCTGGCCATCGCGGTCATCCCGTCGTTTCTGGGCGAAACCCACTTCGCATTCCTGGGCTACGCGAAGAACTTCCGCCAAACCCCGGCCAAGCGCGAGATGGACTACATCCGCCAGGTCGGCGGCTCCAAAGAAGCCGCCAAGGAGCTCAAGCTCTTCAACCTGAGCGACTACTTTACCGACCGTTTCGCGCGGCTTTCCGAGAACATCTACAACGAAAATGTCGCGCTCTCCAAGCGGCGGCTGTTCTGGGGCGGCTTTTTCTCCATCATCGGCAACGGCGGCTACTACGGGTCCTACATTTACATCATCTGGCGCGCCATCCATGGCGGCTACGACATCGGTACCTTCGCCTTCATCACCGGGTCGGTACAGCAGGCGCAAGCCGCCCTGCAGCAGGTGTTTTCACTCGCTTCGGGCATTGCCGACCAGGCGCTTTTCCTCACCGACCTGATCGGCTTCTTTGACATGAAGCCGACCGTGGTTTCCGATCCCAACGGCCGCAAGGTCCCGCGGCCCATCCGCGCGGGCTTCGAGTTCCGCAACGTGAGCTTCGCCTACCCGGGAACCGCGCGGCGCGTGCTCAAGGACTTTAACTTCACCCTGCGCCCCGGCGAGCGCATCGCGCTGATCGGCGAAAACGGCCAGGGCAAGACCACCGTGGTCAAGCTCATCACCCGCCTCTACGACCCGACAGAAGGCTCGATTTTGTTGGACGGAATCGACCTGCGCGAATACAACCTTGACGACCTCCATCAGGAAATGGGCGTCATCTTCCAGGACTTTATGCGCTACGAGATGACCGTCCGCGACAACATCGCCGTAGGCCGGGTCGAGCTGCCCCACACGCCAGAGGACATTGAGGGCGCGGCGGAAAAGTCGCTCGCCGCGAGCGTCGTGGCCAAGCTCGCAGGCGGCTACGACCAGATGCTGGGGCGCCGGTTTGAGTCGGGCGTGGACCTGTCGGGCGGCGAGTGGCAGCGCATCGCGCTCGCCCGCGCCTACCTGCGCGACGCCCAACTGCTGATCCTCGACGAGCCCACGGCGGCGCTCGACGCTCGGTCGGAGCTCGAGGTTTTCGAGCGCTTCGCCGAGCTGACCCAGGGCAAAATGGCGCTCCTGATCTCGCACCGGTTTTCGACCGTGCGCATGGCCGATCGCATCGTAGTGCTCGCAGGGGGCCAGCTGGTGGAGGAGGGCGACCACGCCCGCTTGATGGCGCTCGGCGGGCTGTACGCGGAAATGTTTGAAATGCAGGCCGCCAGCTACCGGTAGACTTTAGGAAATCTTGGAGCAAGCGTGAGCGAGACAACCCCCATCGGCCAGGTTTCCGCAGCCCCCGCGCCGTGGCGCGAAGACCATCTGCGCGCCCAGGCCCGCGCCGACGCGCGCGAGTGGCCGGCGACCCGCAACCCACGCGGCCCGAGCGGCCTGCGGA
>CAXTRW010000091.1:0-10972 GCA_964246765.1 uncultured Acidobacteriaceae bacterium
CGCCGCGGAGCTCGACATGCAGCGCAACTCAGGCGAGGTGACGGCCCGGGGCGATGTGCGCTCGACGTACCTGATCAAGCCGGGGGGCGCGCCCGGCGGGCCAGGGCCGGGCTTGGGGGGTACGGGCGCGGTGCACGTGACCGGGTTGAGCGCCGAGCTGTCGCAGGATACCGGGACGGCCACATTCTATGGCGGCGTGGGCACGGCGGCGCGCCTGTGGCAGGGAGCGAACTCTGTGTTCGCGCCTGTGCTCGAACTCCGGAAACAGGGCGGTTCGCTGCGCGCGCATGGAGCGCCCGGCACGGTGCGCGCGGTGTTTGCGGGCGGGGGCGCGCCTGGGGTTACGCGCGTCGCCGCGGACACGCTGGTGTATTCAGACTCGACCCGTATGGGCGACTTCCAGGGCAATGTGGTGGCCCAGCAGGGCGGCAGCTCCGTCCGGGCCGACACAGCCCAGCTGTTCCTTTCAGAAGCGCCCCCGGGGCAGGCTTCGCGGCTGGACCGTTTGGTGGCCAGCGGCCACGTGGTCCTCACGGAGCCCGGACGCCGTGGGTCGGGGGCTAAGTTGGTCTACACGGCGGCGGACGGCAACTACCTGCTGACCGGGACCGCGTCCGAGCCCCCGCGCGCTTCCGACGCCCAGCGAGGCGCGACCACCGGCGCGGAGCTTCTATTCCGCTCCGGCGATAATGGGGTGGAAGTGCTCGACCGGGATGCCGAAGGAGGGATCCGTCGCACGGTGACGGATACGCGAACCCCGAAGTAGAACCTTTCTACCTCCGGCGAGGTCCACAAGCGTTATTCAGTGCGGCTTTTCTCGACGGAAATGCCGCGTCGGGGTTTGCGGCTTCGGCAAGAGGTGAAGGAGAAAAGCTGTAGTGCGCAAGCTGTCCACCGAGGCGATCACCAAAACCTACAAAGGCCGGCAGGTCGTGCGCGGCGTGTCCCTGTCCGTGGAGCAGGGCGAGGTCGTGGGCCTGCTCGGGCCGAACGGCGCGGGCAAGACCACGAGCTTCTACATGATGGTGGGCCTGGTCACGCCCGACTCCGGGCGCATCCTGGCCGACGGGGCGGAGATCACGCGGGTGCCCATGTACCTGCGTGCGCGCAACTTCGGGATTTCGTACCTGCCGCAGGAGCCGTCGGTTTTCCGCAAGCTCTCGGTTGAGGAAAACATCCTGGCCGTGCTGGAGGCGCAGCGCCTAAGCGGGGCCGAACGCCGGAGCCGGACCGAGCGGCTGATCGAGCAGCTCAACCTTGGGCACATCCGACGGACCCAGGGCTATGCGCTTTCGGGCGGTGAGCGGCGCAGGGTGGAAATCGCCCGCTGCCTCTCGATCCAGCCCTCGTTTATCCTTCTGGACGAGCCGTTTTCCGGCATCGACCCGCTGGCGGTGGGCGACCTGCAGGGAATCATCGCGGGGCTGAAGGCAAGCGGCATCGGGGTGCTGATTACCGACCACAATGTGCGCGAAACCCTGTCGGTGACCGACCGCGCCTACATCATCAATGAAGGGCGAATTTTCCGCGACGGAACGCCTCGGGCGCTGGGCTCGGACCCGGAGGTTCGCCGGGTCTACCTGGGCGAGAAGTTCGTCTTCGGCTGAGGCACTCCCCCTATCGTACCGTTACGGAAGAATGACGAAAGCTGGTTTATGGGTGTCTACTTTGGGTAGACTGCACCCACAGTCGCGTACGAGGTGGCTTTCACGCAAATGGTCTCACTCCAGCCCAAACTGAATCTGCGGGTCGCCCAGCGCCAGATCCTGACGCCGGGGCTGATGCAGATGGTCAGTGTGCTTGCGCTTAACAAAATCGAGCTCAAGGACATGATCCAGTCCGAGATCACGGAAAACCCTGTGCTGGAGGAGCTGGACGAGGCGGTTCCCATGCTGGACCACGTGGCCGGCCGGGAGGCCGAACGCGACCAGCCCGCGGACAAGCCTGAGGAGCGCACGGACCCGTTCGAGGAGATCGATTTCGGGTCGTATTTCCAGGAGTATCTGGACCCGGGGTTCCGCTCGCCCCAGAGCTTTGAGCTGAACGAGAAGCCCTCGATCGAGAACTTTCTGTCGCAGCCCGGTTCGCTGGTCGATCACCTGCAGTGGCAGGTGGGCTCGCTGCCGCTTTCGCCGCTGCTGCGCGGTGCGGTGGACTACATCCTGGGCAATCTGGACGAAGACGGCTACTGCCTGTCGAGCGAAGGCGAGCTGTACGCGGGCTGGCTGCGGGAGCTTGCCGCGCTGAAAACCGCCGAGCTGCCCGACGCTGAAGCGCTGCTCGAGCAGGCGCTCGATGTGGTTCGCTCGCTGGACCCGCCGGGCATCGCCGCCGGCGACCTGCGCGAGTGCCTGCTTTTGCAGATTGCCGCGTGCCGCCGCGAACTCGCCGCGAAGGCGCCGGAAGCGCGTATCTCGCTGCTGGGGGTCGCGCACCGCATTGTGGACGGCTGCCTGCCCATGCTGCACAAGCGCGACCTGCGGGAGCTGGGCAAGGCCGCGCAGGCGACGCCCGAGGAGGTCGCGCAGGCGCTCGATTTCATCCGCACCCTCGACCCGCGTCCTGGGCAGCGATTCCAGCCCAGCGACGCCCGTTTGATCGAGCCGGACGTCCAGTTCCTGAAGCGCGATGATGTGTGGGTCGCGGTGATGGACGACGAAAGCCTGCCCACCCTGCGGCTGAACCGCGACTACCGCAAGCTGCTGCAAAAGGGCGAGGCGGCGAAAGACGTCAAGGATTACGTGAAGGAGCGGTATCGCTCCGCCTTGCAGCTGATGCGCAACATTGAGCAGCGCAAGAATACGATTCTGCGCACTTGCGAGGCGATTGTGCGCCGCCAGAACGAGTTTCTGGAGCATGGGGTCGAGTGCCTGAAACCGATGATGATCAAGGATGTGGCGGAGGAGATCGGGGTGCATCCGTCGACGGTGAGCCGCGCGGTTTCAAACAAGTACGCGCACACGCCGCAGGGTGTTTTTGAGCTGCGGTTTTTCTTTTCGGAAGGCGTGAACGGGCCGGAGGGCTCGGGGACGCCGCTGATGCTGCTCAAGCGCAAGGTGAAAAAGCTGATCGAGGAGGAAGACGCGCGCAAGCCGCTGACCGACGACCAGATCACGGTGTTGCTGGCGAAAGACGGCATCGACGTAACCCGGCGGACGGTGGCAAAGTATCGCGAGGATATGCGCATCCCAAGTACGCATCAGCGGAGGAATCGCGACTGAACGCGGCCCTCCGCGAAAAGGAGCAATGATGGACGTTGAGTACACAGGACGGCACGACGCGGTGGTCACCGACGAGATGCGCGCCATAACTGGGCCGTTTCTGGATCGCGTGGAGAAAATGGTCGGTCGGGGATCGAGCGCGCATGTGGTGGTCCTCACCGAGAAAAACCGCCAGATCGCGGAAGTGACGGTGAAAACCAAGGCGCAGGACCTGGTGGGGTTGTGCGAGTCGACCGTGAGCATGGAAACGGCGCTGCGGTCGGCGCTTGAAAAGGCCGAGGCGCAGGCGGTGCGCTTCAAGGAAAAACGCACAACCCAGCATCGCCTTCCGAAAGACGAAAAAGTGCTGCTGGAACCGGCGCTCGAGCGCGGCGGCAAGAGCAAGCGCACCTCTTTGCTGAACACGCCGGACTCACCGCTGGACGAAGTTTTGGGACTCCAGCCCGAGGTTCTGCCGGCAGCGCGGGCCGTGAACGGCAGCGGCGGCCGGCCGGCCGAAGACCACGCGGTGGAGCCTCACGTGACCCGGACCATTGAAGCGGTCGCGCTTCGGCCCATGAGCCTGGAAGAGGCGGTGAAAGAACTTGAAACTCGGGACCGGGACATCTTTGTCTTTCGTGACAAGACGGGGCTGCTCCGAATTCTGCACTGCAAGCGGAATGGTGTTCTGGAGTTGATCGAGTTGCCTTAATATATTGCCCAGCGGACGGCGTTCTCGTCGTCCGCTCTCACTTTGACCGAACCGGCTCCAACTCGCGAACTGGTAGTGCTGACGGGCCTTTCGGGCTCCGGCAAAGGGTCCGCGCTGAAGGCTTTTGAAGACCTAGGCTACTACTCGGTCGATAACCTGCCGATCGAGCTGCTCCCTCAGTTTGCGGCGCTCGTCGCTACTTCCGCGTCCACTCGCAAAGCCGCCATTGTGGTGGACGTGCGCGAGGGGGACGCGCTCGAGCACCTGCCCGCGACGTTGCTGGCGATGCGCCAAACCCTGCCGGTCACGGTTGTTTTTATGGAAGCGGGCCGGCCGGCGCTGCTGCGGCGCTACTCGGAAACCCGCCGCCCGCACCCTCTGGGAGCCGACGCGAGCGTGGATTCCTCCCTCGACGCCGAGCGCGCATTGCTGGACCCGGTTCGCAACGTCGCCGATGTGCTGCTGGATACGACCAACTTCAACGTCCACGAATTACGCGCCTACCTGCACACCCGCTTCGGCGCGGAGGCGGGCAAGAGCCTGCTGATTTCGGTGACCAGCTTCGGCTACAAGAACGGCGTTCCGCTGGGCGCGGATCTGGTGATGGACGTGCGCTTTCTGCCGAACCCGCACTTTGTTCCCGAGTTCCGTCCGCTGACCGGGCAGGACCGAGCGGTGGCGGAGTACGTCGCCGGCTTCCCGCAAACCGCCGAATTTCTCCAGAAAACGCAGGAAATGCTCCTGTTTTTGCTCCCGCATCACATCCACGAGGGCAAAAGCTATCTGACGGTCTCGTTCGGATGCACCGGCGGCCAGCACCGCTCGGTGTTTATCGCGGAAGAGGTGGGCCGCCGGCTGGCCGCGGAGGGTTACCGGGTGAAGATCACGCACCGCGACATGCCGCGATGAGTCCTGCGAACGGCGGCGTTCAAAGCGGGTCTGTGATTACGAACGTGCCGGTTCTACACTGGACTGGGAGTGCTATGAAGCATTTTGGAGCTCGAAGTTGCGCAAACAGAGCGAGGTGCGTCCTGCTCTTGTGCCTAACGCCGTGCTCCGCGTTGCTTGCCCAGAGAACAGCCGCTATACCTCCTGAGCCAAATCTGCGCCTTGCGATCGCGCCCGACGATCCGTACCGGGGCGTGCCTCGCGCCTTTACTGTTTGGATTACAAACACCACAGACCACATTGTCCGGCTGCCGCAGCCGCTGCTGAACTGTGGCGCGATACCCACAGGCAGCCTGCGCCTTTATTCCAATTTCCAACCATCGCGGCCTGTCAACACCCCGCTCTCCGGTCGAGGCTGCTCTGCTGATTTCGTGCATCCGAGCGAGCCGATCCTCGCGCAGATTGCCTCGTGGGAAACACTGCTTCCCGGCCAGTCGCTCGCCTTTCCCATGGCGATTGACCTCGCGACGCCCTCGCTCCCCGGCGTTTACAAGGTTTCAGCCGGGTATACGCCTCCTTACGTTCTGCCCTTTGAGCACGATGAGCTCACCCTGCGCGGCATCGATATACCGAACGCGAAGCTGGTGAGCGCGACGCTCACCTATACGGTGCGAACGCCGTGAAGCGCGTCCTGCGCCTGCTCGGCTACCTGCGCCGGTATGCGCTGCCGGCGGCGGCGTCCGTTGTGCTCATGGCTCTAGTCGGCCTGCTGGAGGCTTTTCGCGTCCTGCTGATCCAGCCGATTTTTGACAATGTCCTGCGCCCGGGGAAGGCGACCCATTCGGTTTCGCTGCTGGCCAACTTCAACGCGCGGTTCGGCACGCACGTTCGGCTCGACCTCCACTCGTTTGTTCCCCATTTCATTCACAACGAGTGGGACGTAGTCGGGTTTGCTTTGGTCGCGTCGACGCTGCTCAAGAGCGTGTGCGATTTTTCAGGAACGTATCTGGTCAACTACGCCGGGTTCGGTATGATTACGGACCTGCGGGATGATCTGTATGAGTCCATGCTGCGGCGCTCGGTTTCGTTTTTCCAGCGCCATGCGACCGGCACTCTGCTCTCCACGCTGATCAACGACATTGAGCGGGTGCAGTACGCGATGTCGTCGGTGCTTTCGGACTTTCTGCAGCAGTTTTTCACGCTCGTTTTCACGCTCGCGCTGGTGGTCGCGCTGGGGGGCAAGCTCGCGTGGCTGCTGCTCTTGTTCGTGCCGGTGGTCGCGGGCTCGGTCCGGCGAATCGGGCGCAATGTGCGGGTAACCACGCGCGGCGGCCAGGACAAGCTCGCGGAAATCCAGAACATTTTGCATGAGACCATTACCGGCAACCGCATCGTCAAGGCGTTCAACATGGAACGGTGGGAGCTGGGCCGGTTTCGCGCGGCGGCGCAGCGCCTGCTGCGGGCGAACCTGCGCTCGGTCAGCGCGCAGGCGGTAAGCTCGCCCTTGATGGATGCGATCGGGGCGATTGCGATCGCGCTGCTGCTGCTTGCCGGCCGAGGGCAAATCCAGAGAGGTGCGATGACTGAGGGGCAGTTTTTTACGTTTCTGGTCGCGCTGTTCAAGCTCTACGATCCGGTTCGCAAGTTCGCGCTGTACTACAACAATTTCCAGCAGGCGCTGGGGGCGTCGAGCGAGATCTTCCGCTTCATGGACTCTGCCGAGGAGCTCTCGGAAAAGCCGCGCGCGCGCCAACTCAAGGGATTTCGCGATCGGATTCAGCTGGAAAACGTTGGGTTTTGCTACTCGACCGAGGAGGGCGAGAAGGAAGTGCTCTCGGGCATCGATCTGACCATTCATGAGGGCGAGGTGGTCGCGCTGGTGGGCCCGAGCGGCGCGGGCAAATCGACGCTGGTGAACCTGATCCCGCGCTTTTTCGACGTCACCACGGGGCGGATTCTGATCGACGGCCACGACCTGCGCGACGTGTCCACGCGGTCGCTGCGGGAGCAGATCGGCAAGGTGACGCAGGAGACGATCCTGTTCAACGACACGATCCGCAACAACATTGCCTACGGGCGGCCGGACGTTCCGCTGGCCAGGGTGGAGGCCGCCGCCCGCGCCGCGCTGGCGCACGAGTTTATTCTGCGGCTGCCGGAGGGCTACGACACGCCGATCGGCGAAAAAGGCTTTCGGCTGTCGGGGGGAGAGCGCCAGCGTATTGCGATTGCCCGCGCGCTGCTGAAGAATGCGCCGATTCTGATCCTGGACGAGGCCACCTCGGCGCTGGACGCGGAAAGCGAATCGCTGGTGCAGCCGGCGCTGGGCAACCTGATGCGCGGGCGCACCGTGATCGTGATCGCGCACCGGCTTTCGACCGTGCGGCGCGCGACCCGCATCGGCGTACTGGAAGGTGGGGCGCTGACCGCGGTGGGCACACACGAGGAGCTCCTGGAGCGCTCGCCGACCTACCGGCGGCTGTATGAACTGCAGTTCGCAAGCATGGCGGACGAGGAGGTACGGGTTTGAGTTTGGAGTCGAGGCAAGCATCGCCGGAGCGGGAGGCAGAGCGCGCGCCGGTGTATTCGATGACCGGCTACGCGCGTCTTCCGGGCGAACCGTTACCCGCGCGTAGCGGTTCGCCCGGAAGACGCGCCGGCCATCACGCTCACTCTCAAAAGCATGAATCACCGCTTTCTCGACCTACAGCTGCGACTGCCCGCGGGGGCGGAGCAGCTGGAAGCGGCGATCCGCGCGGAGCTCAAGCGGAATCTGGCGCGGGGCCACGTGGAGTGTACGCTGACGCTGGAGCGGTCGCCGCGCCGCGCAGAAGAACGCCGGGCCGCACCCGAGTTCGATCTGGAGCTGCTGCGCGGCTATGTTGCCAATTTCCGCTCGGCTGCGGCAGAGGTGGGGCTGTTTGCCGCGGCGCCGGACCTGAACGAAGCGGCGCGGCTGCCGGGCATGCTGCTGGACGGCGACGGCGCCCGCGCGGACGACGCAAACGAGCGTTCCGCGCTGGAAGCTGCGCTCGCCCGTGAACTTCCCGCGCTGCTGGGCGAGGCAGTGGCCGAGCTGAAGGCGATGCGGGCCCGGGAAGGCGCGTCGCTGGCTGCGATTTTGGGCGAAAGCCTGGACCGGCTCGCCACTTTGGTGGAGGAAGTGAGCGCGTTGCGCGGCGGGGTGCAGGAGGCGCATTTCGCCCGGCTCTCGGCGCGGTTGGAGGCGCTGCTTTCGGGCGCGGTCGACCGAGACCGGGTGTTGGCCGAGGCCGCCCTGCTGGCCGAACGCGGCGATGTGGAAGAAGAGCTGGCCCGCATGGGGGCGCACATCGGGCACTTTCGGGCGCTGCTCGGCTCGGGCGGCGAGGCGGGCAAGAAGCTCGATTTTCTTCTGCAGGAGATGAACCGCGAGGCCAACACTCTGCTTTCGAAAACCGCCGGCATCACGGGCGGAGGCGCGCGCATTACCGAGTGCGGGCTGGCCATGAAGGCGGAGATCGAAAAGCTGCGCGAGCAGGTGCAGAACCTGGAGTAAGTCCTGCGGACGGCGGCGGTCCTGCGGACGGCATCGTTGAATTTGCTTGAACGCGAACTATTGAGACAAGGGGAAACGTGGCAGGGATTCTTTTCATCATTTCGGCGCCCTCGGGTTCGGGCAAGTCCACTTTGGTGGCGCAGATCCGCTCGCTGGTCGCGGACCTTGAGTTTTCGGTCTCCTACACCACGCGGCCGCCGCGGGGATCGGAGGAAAGCGGCCGCGAGTACAACTTTGTTTCTGTCGCCGAGTTTGAAGCGATGATCGCGCGGTGCGAGTTCCTGGAGCACGCGGATGTGTTCGGAAATTATTACGGGACGGCGCGTCGATCGCTCACCGATGCCACCGCGCACGGGAAGGATCTGCTGCTGGACATCGACGTGCAGGGCGCTGAGCAGGTGCGAGAGGGCATGGCCGAGGCGGTCAGCATCTTCGTGCTGCCGCCCAATCCGGTGATCTTGGAAGCGCGCCTGCGCAACCGCAGCCGCGCGGAAGGCAGCCTGGACGATGAGGTGATCGCGCGGCGGCTGCGCAAGGCCCGCAGCGAAATCGGCAATTACCCTCGTTACGGGTATGTGTTAATAAATGACGTGCTGGAGCACGCAGTGGAGGAACTTTCGGCTATTGTGGCGGTAGAGCGGTTCCGTCGCGGCGCGACGCACGGCGAACCGCCGGCGGAAGTGCGTCGCCTGGAAGCGCTTGCGAACGGCTGCCGACAGCGGGGTATCCGCGGGCGGCTGGAACCGGTTTTGGCGGGGTTTGGAGTAGGGAAGCAGATCGAGGCAGCGTCATCGATGGGGGGCGGTTCATGAAGCTAGAGCATGAGTTCGACAGCAACTTCCGGTACGTGATCGTGGCGGCGCGGCGGGCGCGCCAGCTGCAAAACGGGTCCAGTCCTCTGATCGTGACCCCGTCCTTCAAGGCGTCCAAAATCGCTCAACACGAGATCATGGCCGGCCTCGTCCAGCACGTTCGGTATGAGACTCCGGTGATCAAGCCCGGCTTCGACGCGCCTGAGATTCCGCGTTTCGCCGTTTAGAGTTCCGGACCGATTTTCCTCGCGTCCCGCCCGTACGTGCGACGGTACAATCGCAGCAGGTGAGGGAGGGCGTGCCGCTGTGAAGATCACCCTGGGAGTGTGCGGCGGCGTCGCCGCGTACAAGGCCGCGGAACTGGTGCGGGCACTGCAGAACAAGGCGCTCGACGTGCAAGTTGTGATGACCGAGGGCGCGCAGCGCTTCGTTCAGCCGCTTACGTTTGCCGCGCTTTCCGGCCATCGCGTGGCAACGTCCCTGTGGACTGACGGGGCCGCGGGTGAGCCTGCGATGGAGCACATTGGGCTCGCGCAATCGACCGATGCGCTGGTGGTCGCGCCCGCGACCGCCGACACGCTGGCGCGCTTTGCCCACGGGCGCGCCGATGACCTGCTTTCAACGCTTTACCTGGCTGCCACGGCGCCGGTGGTGATTGCGCCGGCGATGAACGTGCATATGTGGCAGCACCCGGCTACGCAGGCGAATGTCGAGTTGCTGCGGGCGCGGGGCGCCGCGATCGTGGAGCCGGGAGCGGGCGAGCTGGCCTGCGGAATGGTGGGCCCTGGGCGCCTGGCCGAGATTCCGGCCATCGTCGAGGCCGTGTTGCGATCGCTGCAGGGAAGCGAAACCCTGGCCGGCGAAACCGTTTTGGTCACGGCCGGCGGCACGCGCGAGGCGATCGATCCGGTGCGCTTCCTGGGCAATCGTTCATCCGGCAAGATGGGTTACGCGCTGGCCGAAGCCGCCGCGCGCCGGGGCGCCCGCGTCCTGCTGGTTTCCGCGCCGTCAGCCTTGCCGGCGCCATTCGGTTGCGAGTTGGTTTCGGTTGTCACCGCGGAGCAGATGCGCGCCGCTGTGCTGGCCCGCCTGCCGGAAGCGACGCTCGTAGTGATGGCGGCGGCGGTGGCCGACTATCGCCCGCGCGCGGCCGCCGAGCAGAAGCTGCGACGCTCCGGCCCGCTCACCCTGGAGCTCGAACCCACCGAGGATATCCTGGCCGAAATCGTGCAGCGCCGCGAGCCCGGGACGCTGGTGGTGGGCTTTGCCGCGGAAACCCAGGACGCGCTCGCGAGCGGGCGCGCCAAGCTGCTGCGCAAGGGCGCGGACGCGATCGTGGTGAATGACGTTTCCCGCCCCGGAGTGGGGTTCGATTCCGACCGCAATGCCGCGACATTTCTGACCCGCACGACCGCGATTGACCTGCCGGAGATGAACAAGCAGGAGCTGGCCCGGCGCATTCTCGACGAAGCCCTGCACCTGCGCCGCCCGCAAACGTTGCTGGCCGAGCTGGGCGTCGGCACGAGCCGCTGAGGTGCCGGCCACGCTGAACGCTGAGGCGGCTCGCGTTTCTGCGTGACCTCGGCATCCACGACCTATACCGCCGTCCGCCCCGCGCTGGCGGGCCCTTGCTCGTGCAAGCCGAAACCGCGCAAGAGCCCAGCGAAACCGCAGCCCGAAACCCGTCTGCCGAGGAGCACGAAATCGCCGCTCGCAAACAAGCTCAATCCCTGGCCCCCCCGCCCTTGACCCTGCCGGGCGAGCCGCTCCCCGCCCCGGCCCGCGCCGGGGCTCTCACCGCGCTGCAACCCGAAATCGGCGCCTG
>CAXTRW010000092.1:0-9963 GCA_964246765.1 uncultured Acidobacteriaceae bacterium
CCCCCATGCCGCCACCCATCGCGGCGCCTGTCGACAAACCCTACCCGGGCCCCATTAAGCTCTTGGTCGACCTGACCAACAATGCCGACCGCGTAGAGCAGGTCCACGAGGAAATTCCGGTCGAAAAAGGCGCCAAGGAGATGGTCCTGCTCTACCCGGAGTGGATCCCCGGCAACCACGAGCCTTCCGGCCCTATTTCCAAACTCGGCGGCATTGTCACGACCGTCGACGGCAAGCGGGTTCGGGACCGGGTAAACGTCTTCGCCTTCCACGTCCCGCTCACGCCGGGCGCGCAGACGGTCGGCCTCGATTTTCAATACCTGTCCCCGGTTAAGCCCTCTTCCGGCCGCATCGAAGTCTCGAACGAAATCGCCGACCTGGCCTGGAACGAAGTCCTAATGTACCCGGCGGGTTACTTCTCCCGCGACATTCCATTCGACGTCACTATCAAGCTCCCCGAGAACTGGAAATACGCTACCGCGCTTGAAACCGCCAACGCAACCGGCGCGACCGCGACGTTCAAGACCACCCCGCTCAACACCCTGGTCGACTCGCCCCTCTACGGCGGGCTCAACTACAAGCGCATCGACCTGACCCCCGCGCCGACAGACCCCGTCCACCTCGATATCTTCGCCGACAAGCCGGAAGACTTGGAGATGACCCCGGACCAGCTCCAGAAGCATAAAAACCTGGCGATGGAGGCCGACAAGCTCTACGGCTCGCACCACTACAACCATTACGATTTCCTGCTCCTGCTGAGCGATAAGGTAGGGGGCGTTGGCCTGGAGCACCACCAATCCTCCGAGGACGGCCACCCGGCGGACTATCTCACCGACTGGGACCACGGCGTGCTGGGCCGCGACCTGCTCGGCCATGAGTACACCCACTCCTGGAATGGTAAGTTCCGCCGCCCCGCCGACCTATGGACTCCTAACTTCAACGTTCCCATGCGGGACGATATGCTGTGGGTCTACGAGGGCATGACCCAGTACTGGGGCAACATCCTGACCGCGCGCGCCGGCATGCGGACCCCGGAGGAGACCCGCGAAGTGTTCGCCCTCGTCGCGGCCGGGTTCGAGATCAGCCCGGGCCGCGACTGGCGCGACCTGGATGACACCACCAACCAGCCCATTGTCTCGCAGCGCTCGCCTGTAAGCTGGGTAAGTTGGCAGCGGCCTGAGGACTATTACACCGAGGGCGAACTCATCTGGCTCGACGCCGACACCAAAATCCGCGAGCTGACCAATAACCATAAGTCTCTCGATGATTTCTGCAAGCTCTTCTTTGGCGTCTATAACGGGTCGTTTATTACTGACCAATACCACTTCGACGATGTAGTCAAAGCGCTCAACACGGTAGCCCCGTACGACTGGGCCGCGTTCCTTAAAACGCGTGTGTACGAACTCCACCCCGCAGTCCCCGAGGACGGTTTTACCCGCGGCGGATACAAGCTTGTCTACACCGACAAGGAAATTCCGTGGCTCGAGAAAGAAGAAGCTAAGTACGGCTACGCTGACTTTTCGACCTCGCTCGGCTTCACCGTGGGCTCCCGCCGCGGCGGCGGCGGCGCGAGCGGAACCCTGGGCAACGTCTGGTGGAACAGCCCCGCCTACAAGGTAGGCATTACTCCGGACATGGAGTTAATCTCCGTGAACGGAACGGCTTACTCCGCCGATGTCCTCAAAAAAGCCATCCTGGCTGCGGAAAAGGGTAGCGAACCAATCCAACTCCAGTTCCTGCGCGGCAAAGAATATAAGACGATCACGCTGGACTACCACAAAGGTATGCGCTATCCCTCGCTCGATCGGGTCCAGGGCACGCCGGACCGGTTCGACGATATTCTGGCCCCCAGCAAGGCGTCCCTGCCCGCGATGTAGCCGGCCTGGACTGAATCACAAAAGATGGTGACCCACGTCTCGATTTTTGGGACGTGGGTTCCCGCACGTTGAACAAGGCTACTTCCAGGTAAGCCGCGCCGCATAGATCACGTTCGAGTCCGTCCAGGTCACCAACAACGTCTTTCCGGAAGGGTCGTACTCTGGGTGCGGCGTGATCGCGTAGCGAATCGCGCTGCACTGGTTGTTGGGGCAGGTTGAGGCCACAGTGTAGGGCTTGGTCCACGGACCTTCGAGCTTCGGCGCCGTCATCACCATGATGTCCGTGTAGCCGACGTTCGCTCCGGCCACAGTCATCCAGGTGTTGTAGTAGTTGCTCCAGAAAGGGTTTGACTGCCCCAGTTCACGGTTGGAAAACAGGGCCATTTGGCTGGTCAGCTTCCGGGTCCCGAAAGCGCCGCTCAGGCTGAAGCGTTGCTGGGTCCACTGCTGCTGAGACTGATCCCAGTACTGGTAGGCCGACACGTCCGCTGCGCGCGAGGCGGGCACCTTCGCCAGGTACACATCGGCGCCGAACGGGTCGGGCCCATAACCGTAAACGTACACATCGCCGTCCCGCGAGTTATAGGTGACGCCAACATCGCCCCAGTGCACCTCGGACGAGCCCCAGGTGGTATCGCTGGTCCGCACCGCGGTTGCCCCGGTCGCATCGGCGGTGACCGTCGCGACGCCCGCGCCCACAATGCCTTGGCCGCCGCTGCCCCGGTCGTTTTTCAGGAACCAGACCAGGCCCTTGCCGGGCGCGTATTCCACCACGTTGGTGCCGCCGAAGGAGTAGCGCCCCAGGCCGCCGTTCGCGTTTTCAGCGGCGTTTGCCGGAATCCACTGGCTGGGGTAGCCCCCGGGTGTAACCACATCGTAAATGCGAATCGGGTTCTGGTTGTCTCCGATGCCTACACTGTCATTGGCTGTGATTTGGTAACCGCCGCTGCCGTCCGGCACCAGGGTGTCGCCAAAGGTCCACACCGATTGGTGGTTCACGACGCCTGAAAATCCCAGATCGCGCGCGACCTCCGTTCCGTAGTTCTGTCGACCAAGGTATTGAACGCTCGCCAGTTGCGGCGGGATCACGCCGGGTCCGGTAAGCTGCCCGGGCTCGGGATAGACGAAGCCGCCGACCGTGGACGGCGCCGGGGGGTTGACTTTGTTTTGGGCGAGAGCGGCTGGAAGGGCTCCGAGGAGCACAGCAACCGGTAAGCCAAAGTGCTTGAGTTTGCTTAGCTTGTACACTTCGCACTACCTCCTGGGGGGAACCTATGCTGGCCGTCGAAGAGGCGTTCGTCCCTGTTCAGCGGAAACGTCAGAAAGCGACAGCCATAGTTTTCTTAAGCAGTTAAGTATCCAAACTGTCGCGAACCGCTTTCACTTAGCGCATTTACTTCGAAAAGTCGTTGAAATAGCCTTTAGCGAAAAGAAAGCGCGCCAATTTGTCATTTCCGCCGCTGCCCAACCCAAATACCCGGGCAGCTTTACCGGAAAGAATTGCTCGACTGGGGAGATAAGTGCGCCCGGTAAGTACGCTCGGCAAGTCTCCAAAAATCAGAAGCCCTGAGCTACAGGTTCCTCGGGTGGCTCAGAATCCGCATTTCGCCCTGAAGCGCACTCGCGAGCGTTCCGCAAACCCTCTTACTACCGCGGCCCAAACTCAAACTCCGCTTTACCCTCCGCCTTTAGAACCAGCGCCGCCTTAAACCCGTTTCCAGCTTTCGACTTAAACCCGAAAAGCACCCCCGTGCGTCCTTTTGTACAAAGCGCACGGACCTCGGCGTCCCGAATCTCCCGTCCTGCCATGTTCCGCCAGATTGTCAGTGGGCATTTCGACTCACCCCACTGCGAACACCCCCAGGCCTTTGCGTCCTCGTGTGGCAACCGCACAAACCCGACTTTGCAAACAGGGCAGGGGATCGGTTCCTCCTTCCCGGACTTCTCGGCACTGTTCCGCACCGCAGCAGTCCGGGCGGCTCCGCTCGCCTTGGTTGCCGGCTTTTTCCGCGCCGGTTTTGCCTCCGGGCTGCCATCGCTAGCCCCGGTCCCGCGCTTCTTGGCCGCCCTTGTCTCGCGCCCCGCTTGCGTCTTGGTGCGCTCCATCCCCACCCTCGGGGCAGCTGGAACCCTGGGCGGTGTCGAGCCTGTCACACGATCCTCGGCAGAAGGAACAAAGTCCCCATTCAGGCGCGTCCGGGACGCGATAAACCCGCCCTGCGGCGGCGTCCATCGCGCCCCCGACGCCCTAGACGCACTCTTCGCGAACGCAGCCGAACCCACCCGAGAGGGTTCATCCGAACTCACCGGAGCCGAACTCCCCCGAGCCGCGCCCGCACGAAAACCCGCCCGCACAGGAGCCGGCGCAGGCCTCAAAGCAGCAATCTCCCCCTGCAATCGAGCATCCGCCGCGCTCACCACGGGCAGATACTCCGTCTTAGCTTCCGCGATGCGGTCCAGCTGCTCTTCCAGCTCCCGCGTAAACGCGTATTCCACAAACGAGAATCGTCCAACCAGCGCGTCAATGATTGAAAAACCAAGCATGGAAGGCCGCAGATACTTTCCTTCATCCTCCAGATACCCACGCGTTTGCACATTTTTTAAAATCGCCGGATAGGTCGAAGGGCGCCCGATCCCCATCCCCTCCAGCTTTTTAATTAACGTAGCCTGCGTATACCGCACCGGCGGCTCGGTCTTTTTATGAAGCACCCGCCCGTCCAATGCCCGCGCCTCAGCGCCCACGGCCAGCACCGGCACCCGCCCATCGCCCTCCGGTTCGTCGTCTTCCTCGGCGGCATCCCGGCCCGTCAGTGCTTTCCAGCCGGGAATCACGAGTACCCGCCCCTCCGCCTTGAACGCAAACGTCTCCGCCCCCAGCGAGGCCGACAACCGGGTCGTGTTCACGCTCCACTCCGCATCTGCCAGCTGCGAGGCTACGGCCCGCTCCCAAATCAGCCGGTACAGCGCCCGCTGCGACCCATCCTCCCCCGCCTGCTCGCTCGCAAAATGCGTCGGCCGAATCGCCTCGTGCGCTTCCTGCGCGCCGCCCTTGCTCTTGAAGTGCCGCGCCTGCGAGGGCAGCGGCAGCCCGCGCCCGGCGGCAAACTCCCGGACTTCACGCAGAGCCTCGGCTGAAAAGTTCACCGAATCCGTCCGGTGATACGTGATCAACCCCGCCTCAAAGAGCTTCTGCGCCACCCCGGCGGTCATGTCCGGCTTCCATTTCAAACGCACACTCGCGGCCTGCAGCATGGTACTGGTGCTAAACGGCGGCGGCGGAGGCTGCTTCGTGATGCGGTTGGACGAGGCCGACACCGCGCACTCCCGGCAAGAAGCCGCGCGCCCGGCGAGCACCTCATCCAGGCAGTATTTCTCGCCCTTCGGCAGCACGGGCTCCCACTGCGCCCGCCAGCCCTCGAACATCAGCTCAGCCCCAAAGTGCCGTACCTCCACAAATGCCTCAATCTCCCGTTCCCGATCCACCACCAACCGCACCGCCGGCGACTGCACCCGCCCCGCGCTCAATCCCTTCCCCAGCACCGGCGAAATCTGGTAGCCCACCAGCCGGTCCAGCACCCGCCGCGCTTCCTGCGCCCGCACCAGGTGCAGATCAATCGACCGAGGCGCCGCAACCGCCCGCCGAACGACCTCCGTCGTAATCGCGTCGAAGCTCACCCGCAACGCTTTTTTCAGGCGGAGAGCTTCGCTCAGGTGCCACGCAATCGCCTCCCCTTCGCGGTCCGGATCCGTCGCGAGATAGACCCCCTCAGCCCTCCCAACGAGCCCACGCAAGCGCCGCACCACATCCGCCCCGCGCTCGCTCAGTTCGTACTCCGGCACATAGCCCGGCATGGCCAGTCCCAGATCTTTCACAGGCAGGTCGCGAATATGCCCCACGCTGGCCGCTACCTCCCAGCCGGAGCCCAAAATGCCTTTGATCTTCTTTATCTTGTTCGGGCTTTCCACAATCATCAGCTTCACGCGCGGCGGCTCCCTGCCCAAAGAGTAACCCTCCGGTGACCACCGGCAACTCTTACCGAGGTACCAACGGGCCGATGCATCTTTCCCCTCGCCACAGCCGGTACAATTGCCATGGAACCGCGCACCACTGCCCGTCTGCACTGCTTTCCCCACGCGCGAGACGCGCTGCTCCGCCACCGACCGGAACAGGATCTGACAAAAACCCATGCATCTTTGGAACGACTACGAAGGCACCACCCTCGCCGGCCAGTGGAAGCTCGGCAAGCTTCTCCGCACCGAAGGCCGCTCCGCCCTGTTCGCGACCATCAAGCCCGACGGCAAACCCGCCGTCTTGCGCCTGACTGAGGCCTTAAACGACCAGGCTGTGCTTGCCGGCCGGTACCGCGCCATCCAGGCCGCCGGTGACCGTTTCCTGGTCAAGGTCGAGAGCTTCGGCGACGCCGAGTTTGACGGCACGCCCCTGAGCTACGCCGTCCTCGAGCCGACCCAGGAGTCCCTCGCCGACATTCTCTCGAACCGCCGCCTCGGCACGGACGAACTCCAGGAGGTCGCGACGGTCGTCGCCGGAGGACTTCACGCGCTGCACAGGCAGGGTTTGGTCCACGGCCTGGTCGAGCCTGAAAGCGTGCTTGCCGCCGGCGAACAGATCAAGCTCCGCTCCGACTGTGTGCGGCCCTCGCCGTCGCCCGAGGACGCTGAACTTGAGAACGCCGTGACCGCCAAGACCGACGCTTGGGGTCTCGCCGGGATCATCTACCGCTCGCTCACGCAAAACCGCCTCCACGACGCCGCCGACGCTCTCGCGTTGCCCGAGCCTTTCTCGACCATCGTCCGCCAAACCGCCCGCGGCGCTTGGGGCGTTCCGGAGATCGAGGCCGAGCTGCAGCGTCACACTCGCGCTGCCGCAGTGCCCGCCGCCTCGCCCATAGCCGCTCCCGCGTCGGGAACTTCCAACGTTGCAGCCGCCAGGCCCAGCTCTTCCGCGGCCGCTCCGAAGCCCTCAATCTCCTCCGCGGAGCCGGCGCCCCCGGCGTCCGTTGAAAGTCCCGCGGCAACGGGCGCGCCGCTCAGCAGCCGCGCCGCAACCGCCAAGCTCCCGGATGAGCCCAAGGCCACCGCCCGAGAAAGCTGGCGCGAGCCCGAGCGCGTTCGAGGCCCGCGTCGCCTGGGCCTTGCCCTGGCCGCGGCCGCTTTGGTCCTTGCCTTGATTGTCTTCGGCTTTGTTCATCACGGCGGACGCAAGGCTGTGACCGCGCCCCAACCCGTGCAGAAGGAGATGGCGCCTCTTCCCCAATCGGCCCAGAGCGCGCCTCAGCCCGCCGCCTCGCCCGCTCCGCGGCAAATCGCCAACCCCGACCCGGCCGGGCACGATGTGTGGCGTGTCGTCGCTTACACCTACAACAAACGCGCGCTCGCCGAGAAGAAGGCCGCCTATCTCAACCAGCGCCATCCCAACTTTAAAGCCGAAGTCTGGAGCCCAACCGGCAGCCGGCACTTCCTGGTCACTCTGGGCGGCCCCATGCTGAGGGAGCAGGCCCAGGAACTGCGCTCGCTCGCCCTCAAATCCGGCGTTTCCCGCGACGTTTACGCACAAAACTACTCCCGCTAGCCCCCTCAAAGCACAGACGAGCGCTTTCGCATCGGAACGCGCTCTTCTCGAATTGCGCAGCAATCAATCTTCGTAGCAGTCCCAAACCTCGTTCAGCTCCAGCCGAAACCCCTCCACCGGCCCAGATCCCTCCACTAACTCCCCCGTTACTGTCTCCGGATCCTTCCCGGTTTGATACACCAGCACCTGTCGCTTCTTCGGGTCCACCAGCCACGCGACGCGCGCCCCGTTTTCCAACCAAAGCTCCATTTTCCGCTTCGCCGCCGCCAGCCGGTCGGTTTCCGACATCAGCTCGATCACAAAATCCGGGCACACATGCGCGAAGCCCTTACGGTCTTCCCGCGTTACCGTCGCGAGGCGCTCCGGGGTGCAATATGCCCCATCCGGGCTCAGCATGGACCCGTCCGGCAGATAAAACCCGCCGCTCGAGTCGTACGCCCGTCCCCGCCGGTGCGTCCGCCACCACTCTCGCAACTGCGTCGTGATCTCCGCATTGCCGTCACTGCCCTCAGTGCCCGCCGGTGCGTTCAACCGAATCACTCCTTCCCGCGTCCGCTCCACCTGCGCTATCTCGTTCAGCCGGCAAAACTCTTCCAGCTGCGCGTCCGTCAAGGGCGGCTCGATTTGGAAATCGTACCCGCCCCAAGCCGGATTGATTGGAAAAAGTGTCTTCATGTCCCGCATATTATCCCTTTCGGCTCACCCCAGCTTGAGTCCTGCACTCCGGTAAATCTGCGCCATGAGCTCCATATCCCGCAATCCCTCATTGCCATCCATCTTCACCGGCCTATCCTCCCGGATACAGCCGGCGAAGTAATCCGCCTCCACTGTGAACTGGTCCGGGTCCCGCCCCGGCTTCGGCATGTCGATAGGCTGCTTATTCTTCCCATCCTGCGTAAAGCCACTTAGGTGAATACCTTCGTACGCAAACGCAGGCGATAACTCCAACATCCCTTTGGATCCATGCACCCGCACGTACCCATCCATATCTGCGCCATAGGTCGTGTTACAGCTGGCGACGATTCCTGACGGAAAGCGCATCGTCCACCCGTCGTTCTCCTCGACCTCGGCAAACCGCCCATCTTTATCGATCACCGAAGAATAAGCCGAAAGCACCTGAGGCTCCTCCCCGGTAAGATAGCGGCTCGCGTTGAGAGAGTATATTCCCACATCGAGCAGCGGTCCCCCGCCCGCCAGCTTCCTGTTCAAACGCCATTCCCCCGGCTGAATGTTGAACCCGTTAGCGCTCTCGATCGCCTGCACTTGGCCGATCGCCCCGGAGCGGATCAGCTGAATCGTATGCAGATTCACCGGCTCCAGTTGGCACCGGTAGGCGATCATCAGCTTTCGCCCTGCCGAAGCGCACGCTCGAATCATCGCTTGCGCGTCCGCAACCGTGGTCGACATGGGTTTCTCGCACAGCACGTGCTTGCCCGCCTTGGCCGCTCGAATCGTGTACTCGGCGTGCATTGAGTTGGGCAGTCCGATATAGACCGCGTCGATCGCCGGGTTATCCCGAATCCGGTCGTACTGCTCATAGGTATAGATCGAGCCCGCCGGGACTCCGTACTTCGCCGCCAGCGGCCCGGCTTTTTCCGCGGCATGCCCCGTCACCAGAGCAGTGATCCGGCCCTGCTTGGACGCGAGTACCCCCGGCATGAAGTGATCCACCGAAATCCTGCCCAAGCCCACCACGCAGTATCCCACGGGCTTGGGCTCCTTCTGCGCCGTGAGCGCGCGCGGCACAAGCGCGCCCGCGCCCGCAAGCGCACCCAGCTGCGAAAACGATCGACGAGACATCGGCATCGGAATCCTCCAGAGCCTACCTGTGCTCTAGATGCCGGTTGCAGCCCTGTTTCGACCCTCGATGAAGCGGCAAACACGGGCGCCCCACTGCTCGCGCTTGAGACGTGGGTTCTCATTAAGCGAATGACCCGCCTTTCGCGCCGCTCACTTGCGCCCTATACCACTCATGCACTTCAATACACACACACCATGAAGCCGCCCCTCGCAGCCCTCGCTTTCGTTTTCGCCGCCGCAATTTCTGCCGCCCAAACGCCCCAGCTCCAACCATCAGCGCCCCCCACCGGCGCGCTTCAAATCTTCTTCGTCGACGTAGAAGGCGGCCAGGCTACCCTATTCGTCACCCCAGACCACCACTCGCTCCTGGTCGACACAGGCTGGGAAGATCACGGCTCCCGCGACGCCCACCGCATCCAGGCCGCCATGCACATGGCCGGCATTGCCAAGCTCGACGCCGTGCTCCTCACCCATTACCACCAGGACCACACCGGCGGCGTTCCCAACCTGCTCAAGCTTGTCCCCGTCGGCATATTCCTCGACCACGGCCCCAACCGCGAAACGACCGACGCGCCGACCGTGGCCGCGGCCGACGCCTACCGGCACGCCGTGGCCGCGGGCAAGTACGCCCACCAAACCTTGCGCGCCGGCGATAAGCTCCCGGTTCCAGGCTTCAACGGGACCGTGATCTCCTCC
>CAXTRW010000092.1:9973-10952 GCA_964246765.1 uncultured Acidobacteriaceae bacterium
CGGCCAACTTCTCCAGCATCCGCTGCCCAACGCCGGCAATCTCAATCCTTTCTGCGCCGACACGCCCCAAGCCGCCGCCGACCAAACCGAAAACGCCCGCTCCCTCGGCTTCGCCCTTCAGTGGAGCAAAACCCGCATTCTCGACCTGGGCGACCTGACCCGCGACAAGGAGCGAGCCCTGATGTGCCCGCGCAACCCGCTCGGCCACGTCGACCTGCTCGTGGTTTCGCACCACGGCTGGTACCAGAGCTCCAGCCCCGCGCTGGTCGACGCCATCACGCCCCGCGTCGCCGTCATGGACAACGGGCAGACCAAGGGCGGGTCGATTCCCGTGCTCGACACCCTTCGCAGCGACCCGAGCCACCCCGCCCTATGGCAGCTCCACTACTCCAACGAAGGCGGCCCGGAGCACAACACAGCCCAAGCCCAAATCGCCAACCTCCAGGGCACAGCCCAGGGGCCCGACCCCGGCTACCTGCTCCGCGCCACCGTTGCCCCCGACGGGACCATCGCGGTTTGGAATAGCCGCACCGGCGAGCAGCAGCGCTACCCGGCCGGACAGTAGGCCCACCGCGCTGCACGCGGAGAAAAAGCCCAGCGGGCGCATGGACGGGCGCTTCCGTGAAAGCGGCCCGCGATTTTTATTGCATCCCTGGTGTACTACCTGTAATAGTACGCATGTGATTCCATTTCGAGTTCAATTCGAACCCGGCGCCTCGCTGTTTGAGCAGACCGTGTATGCGGCCAAAAAGGCGATGCTCACGGGGCAGCTCCGGGTAGGCGACGCGTTTCCTTCAGTGCGGGCGCTTTCCCGAGAGCTGAAGATCAACCCCAACACCGCGCACAAGGTGGTGACCGCGCTGATTGCGGAAGGGCTGCTCGCGCCGCAGCCGGGGATCGGCACCGTAGTGGCGCGGCCGCCGGACTCGCGCGGCGGCGAGCGCGCGGCGCTGCTGGGCCGGCAGGTGGAGGAGCTGAT
>CAXTRW010000093.1:0-10898 GCA_964246765.1 uncultured Acidobacteriaceae bacterium
GGGGTTCTGGGGTGATCAGACCGCGCGCAAAAGCGGGCCGGGCGGGTCGGGCGGGGGGTCGCGCGGGACGCTCGTGAACGTAGGCGGAGCGTCCGGGCGCCAGAGGAGCCGGTAAAGCCCGCGTTTGCTCACGTTTCGGACCGCCCCGGGGCGAAAACAGGCTATGCACGTGCCGGGCGCCCGGCGCGCGCTCGGGTAAATCACTCCCAGTGAACCGGCTTGCATCAGTTCCACCGCAAGCTGCTGGGAGGCGATATAGGACATCGGGTCCAGGCACGCGTCGCGCTGCGCGGCCATGGCCGACTCGTCCTCGGGACTCTGGCGAAGGTCGTGGAAGCTGCCGGAAAACTCCGCGGAATAGTGGTCGTAATCGAGATCTTCCGGCGCGAGCCAGCCGATCTCGTTCAGCTGCACGGAACGGTGAAACAGGACTTCGGCTTTGGAGGTCGCGAGTTCGAACCCGGCGTACCACGCCCCGCGGTACGGGGTGGAAAAACGGGCGCCCTGCGGATGCGGGTGCGTAAACGCGGCGTTGATAATGCGCGCGTAGGGCAGGTCGAAAACCAGCTCCCGAGCGGTGATGCCCAGCCGGGTGTTTGCCTCGGCGAGCAGCCGCTCATTGGTCGCGTTGTCGAGCGCGTATACCAGCTGCAGGTCGGCGTCCGAGTCCGCGATACGGGTCAGCACGGAGTCGGAATAGCGCGCGGGGAGCAGGCGGGACGTCCTGAGCTTCACGACATCGGTGAGAGGCGGGGCATAGCGGCTGGAAACCACCAGTGTGGGGGTTTCTGAGTCCAGACGGCGCGCGTCGCCGATCCGCGCGGCGGCGGCCTGCAACCGGGACACGCGTCCGGGAACCGGAGCGCGACGGCGCTGGGAGCGCTTGCTCATGCGCGCTTGTCAGCCGCCCCGGCGCGCGTCCAAGAGGCGGCGCACGGTGTCCATTGCGGGGGCGCCCCCGCGCAGCATGTACTCAAGCGGGGTGCGTCCGATAAAGATACTGTTGGCGTTCGCAAGGCTCACCCAGCGATCCGCCAGGGCTTCGCTGAACAGGATGTTGAGCGACTTGAAAATGCCGATCAGGTAGGAGATCCGCAGAAGCCGGTCTTGTTCCAGCTGCTTGGCCGCGCCGCTTTTCCAGCTGTAAAACGTGCCGTTGGAAACGCCGCCCAGGAGCATACGCGCATCCTCGTCGCGCACCTTCCAGTGACGCATGATGTTGAAAAATGCCCGCATGGCCGTGGGCGATAGCCGCTTGCGTTCGTCCGGGTTTCCCAGGTCGGGAAAGGCGGACGGCGCATAGGAGCTTGCCGGGTACACGGCCTGCCGGGATGCGAAAGTGAATTTGGCCACTGTGGCTTATGCCTCGTCGATCTCGCGAGATTTGAAACCGTGCTCCAAATCTGGAGTCTACTCCCTCCAGAAAGAGAGCGCCAGCGAAAGTTTCGGAGCGTGCACCTCGCCGGAGCGCACCGCGGAAAGCTGGAATGCCGCCCCCTGCTTTACACCAACCATTCGGCGATCCGTTGTTACACGGCCGCGCAGCGCCTCTCCGGGGAACGACATCGCTTTGTTTTCCCGAATAGAAGCGCAAATCGGAGGCGCACTCCAGCATTCCAACCGGAGATTGTCTCCGACGAATACCTGATCCTGACGGACGGAACCGTTCGTTTCTGGAGGAGTCGCCCATGATCGTCGTCACCGGCGACATCGGCCGCGAGCTTATAAAAAAATCTGCTCCCCAGCGGCGAACCGATGCGCGTGATCGCGCCCGCCCTCGCGCCTGCCCGCGAAAATCCGCGAGCGGGTCGAGGTCGTCCAGGGTTCGCACGGCGACCCCGCGGTCGTCAACCGGGCCTTCGCGGGCGCGGACCAGGTGTTCTGGCTGTTGACCGCCGATCCCCAGGCGGTGAGCGCCGAGGCCGCGTTCGTGGACTTCTCCAGACCCGCGTGCGAAGCCTTCAAGGCACACGGGGTCCGGCGGGTCGTCAGAGTTTCCGCCCTGGGTCGCGGCTGGCTTCGCGACACCGGCTATGTGTCGGCCTCGCTGCGCATGGACGACCTGATCGCGAGCACCGGCGTCAGCTACCGGGCGCTCACCTGCCCCTCGCTGATGGCCAATCTTCTCCGCCAGATAGACCCGATCAAGAACCAGGGCCTGTTCTTCGCGCCGACGTCGGCGGACTTGAAAGCCCCGAAGTGCTCCGCCCGCGCCGTCGCCGCCGAGCTGCTGCTCGATCGGTCCTGGAGCGGGGTGGCGGAAGTCCCGGTGCTCGGTTCCGAACCCTTGTCCTCCGACGACATGGCCCGGATCATGTCGGACTTTTTCGGTCCTGCCGCTTCGCGTGATCGTCCAAACATATCCGGGCCTCCTTGGGGCGTGGCGCGGGCAGCGCGTTCTTGCTGAAACGCGCCACGCACAAAAGCATGCTCCCTTTTCGTCATGACGCGCAAGGGTGACAGTTGTCACCCTTTTTTGCTGACGCTTTGCACTCCCCGCGAGTTCCCAGTTGGCCGCACACTATTTTCAAGCTTTGAACGCGAAAGGGATGGGGCGATGATGTTGGACGAGCAAACCGAGGAGATGGCGCGGGAGATCCCGCAGGCGAGTAAGCCTGCTGCGGCGCATCTGAGCCGGGCCGACAAGCAGTACGGCGGCGCTCGGGCGCTGGACGGACTTTCATTCCGCCTGCACCCGGGCGAGATCGTCGCCCTGCTGGGCCCGAACGGGGCGGGGAAAACGACCGCTATCCGCATCCTGCTTGGGCTGACCCGGCAGGACCGCGGCGAGGCGCGACTGTTCGGCCGCGACCCGCGGGACCGCGCGGCGCGCATGCGCACGGGCGCCATGCTCCAGGTAGGCCGCATGCCCGAGTCGCTTCGGGTGCGTGAGCACATTGAGCTGTTCCGCGGCTACTATCCGCGCCCTATGCCGCTGGGGGAGCTGCTTCGCATCGCCGGGCTTGCGGACGTCCAAGACAAGCTGTTCGGCGAGCTTTCCGGCGGCCAAAAGCAGCGTGTGCTCTTCGCCCTCGCGCTCGCCGGCGACCCCGATCTTTTGTTCCTCGACGAGCCCACGCTGGGCATGGACATCGAAGCTCGCCGCGCCCTGTGGGCCGAGGTCCGGGCGCTCGCCCACCGGGGCAAAACCATCCTGCTCACCACCCACTATCTCGAAGAAGCCGAAGCCCTCGCTTCTCGCGTTCTGCTGCTCAAACAAGGCCGCCTGCTCGCGGAGGGAACGCCGGGCGAGCTCCGCGCCCGCGCCGGCGCGTCCCGCATCCGCTGCCGGACCGCTCTGCCGGAGCGCCGACTGCGGGAGCTTCCGGGCGTGTTGAACGCCGAGCACGACGGCGCTCGCTGGACCCTCACCACCGACGCCCCGGAACCTGTGCTGCGCCTGCTTTTTGCCGAAGACCCGGAGCTGGCGCAGGTCGAAGTCGCGCCGATGCCGTTTGAAGAGGCTTTCCTCTCGCTGACCGGCGGCGAAGCTTCCCGTTGAACGCAAACCGCTTGCTCAACTCCCAAGGAGAGTCGACATGGCTACCCTCGCTACCACCCTTCCCGCTCATCCGATCGAGCCCCGAGCGCCCCGCGGTGTGTACGGGCGTGAAATCCGCACCGAATTCACCAAAATGCTGCGCAACCGGGGCTACTCGGCGTCCGTGATCGGGTTCCCGCTCGTCTTTTTCTTTATGTTCGCGTGCCTCAATCGCCATCCGGGCCCCGCCGGGCACGAGGCCGCGCGCTATCTGCTGGCCAGCTACAGCTGCTTCGGCGCGGTGGGCGCATCACTGTTCGGCATCGGCGCCAGCCTGGCCTACGAGCGCGGCCACGGCTGGCTCGAGCTCAAGCGCGCAAGCCCCATGCCGCCCATGGCGTACCTCGCGGCCAAGCTCGCCTCCAGCCTCATCTTTTCGCTGGTCATCTGCCTGCTGCTGATCGCGCTGGGGCCGCTGGTGGCCGGCCAGACGGTGCTCTCATTCGGGGAAGCGGCGAAACTGCTCGGCGTGGTCACCATCGGCACGATTCCGTTCGCGAGCCTGGGCCTCTTGTTCGGCCTCGCAATGCCACCCAATGCCGGGCCAGGGTTTCTCAACCTCCTGTATCTGCCGCTCTCCTTCTGCGGCGGTTTGTGGGTGCCGGTGGACCAGCTGCCGCACTGGCTGCAAGCGGTGGCGAACTATTTGCCGACTTACTGGTTTTCCCGCCTCGCTCTCCACGCGCTCGCTTTCCCGACGCCTCGGCTCGCGCTGGGGTATGCTGCGCTCGCGGGCTACACGCTGGTGCTGCTGTTTGCGAGCGCGCGCGTTTGGGCCCGCAGCGAGGCACGCGCATGAGCCTGATCGCCTTCGAACTGGCAGCCTCCCGCCGCGGCGCTTTCGGGCGCGAGAAGTTTTCCTGGGCCACGCTCGGCTTTCGCAATCTGACTCCCTTCCACCGGCTCCAGCTTCTCTATGTGGGTTTCTGGTTGATTCAGCCCGCCTACGCGCAGTCGGCTCGCCAGTGGTGGACGATGCTGCTCGCCTTTCTCATTTTCCTTCCTTTTTTCACGGCTCTTCACCAGGGTCAGCGGCAGTCCATCCGCTTGACGGGCCTCGCCGGCTTGCTTGCCTTAGCGTTCGTGTACGTTCCTTACAATCTCAGCGCATTCGGCATTTACATTTACGTCGCCACGGCGCTGAATCACCTCGCAACGGGAGCGCGCTCCTTCTATCTTCTGCTCGCGGGGCTTTGCGGTTTGATCGCTGTGCAGGCCTGGATCTTCCATCAGCCCACCTGGGAGCTCCTGTCCGCGATCGGAGCCTGCTGTATCGGCGGCCTCACGGTCTGGGTCCAGTGCCAATCGCGCAAAGCCGATGCGCGCCTCGCGATGGCCCACGACGAGATCGAGCAGCTGGCCAAATCCGCCGAGCGGGAACGCATCGCGCGCGACCTGCATGACGTCCTCGGCCACACCCTTTCGCTCATCGCAGTTAAGAGCGAGCTTGCCGGGAGGCTTTTACAGAGCGACCCGGAACGCACCGCGCGCGAGCTGGCGGAAATTCAAACCACCGCCCGACGTGCCCTGTCCGAGGTGCGCCAGACCGTCTCCGGTTACCGGGCCCAGGGCCTGGAAGCCGAGTTCCAGCAGGCCGCCTCCGCGCTTGCGTCCGCGGGGGTTGCCGCGACCCTTACGCCCGCAACGCCGCCCCGCCGGCCCGCCCAGCAGCAAGCCGCGCTCGCGCTGATCCTGCGCGAAGCCGTCACTAACATCATCCCCCACGCGGACGCCCGCATCTGCGCCGTTACGCTCACCTCCACCAGCGAGGGGACGACCCTGGAGGTCCGCGACGACGGCCGAGGCCTGTCCGGAGACGAAGGCAACGGCCTGCTCGGCATCCGCGAGCGGGTGCGCGAGCTGGGCGGTACGCTCGATCTTGACGGCAGTTCCGGCACGGTTCTGCGCGTCGCTCTGTCCGCTGCGCAGCCGGTTGGGAGCGCTCAGGCGATTTCTGCACAAGTTTTCCTGCAGGCGTAAATCAGGCTGCGGCAAATTCATCGCATGCGATGCGGAACAGCCTAGGCAAGAACCCTCCCCTTTCGCAGTTTGCCCACCTTTTTTGCAGGCAAACCTTTCTCAGGCATTTCAGGGGCAGCCGGCCTCTCCATCGCTTCGACGCCCCGATGGGGTGTAATGGACGCCAACTCCGCTGACGGAAGGGCATTGAGCGCGACACGCCGGTCATATTCTGTTTGTAGATTCGACCAGAATTGCGCGGAAGTGCCGAAAAAGCGCCCGAGACGCAAGGCCATCTCCGCTGTGATCCCGCGCCGCTCGAGAACGATATCGTTCACGCGCGGAGCGGTCACGTGCAGCTCCTGCGACAACCGGAAGGGCGTGAGACCCATCGGTTCGAGAAATTCAGTCTTTAAAATATCTCCAGGGTGGATCGCGCTCAACTTTGGCATGGTGCTCCTAGTGGTAGTCGACAATTTCGACCTCGTGCGCACTCCCATTCTTCCAAACAAAGCAGATGCGGTATTGGTCGTTGATGCGGACGGAGTGCCGGCCCATGCGATCGCCCTTGAGCGCTTCCAGCCGGTTGCCGGGCGGGATGAGCAACTCGCTGAGCTCCACCGCGGCGTTGAGGATGAGCAGCTTCTTTTCCGCGACCGTTCGCAAGCCGGCAGGAATGCGCCTGCTTTTGCCCGTGTCGAACAGGAGCTTTGCATCCCTATCCTTCCAGCTCTCGATCACGGAATATGTTAACGTATGTCGTTAACCAATGTATAGCGGCAAAATAGAAGCTTTTCAGAGAGCGGGAACCGAGCCCCGTCTACACTGAACACACATGAAGCACCGCACCATCGAGCACTACGAGCTCCAACGCCGCCTCGGCTCCGGCGGCTCCGGCGTTGTTTTCCTGGCCAACGACACAGAGCTCATGCGCCCGGTCGTGCTCAAGATCCTGAAGCGCGGCGCGCTCACTCCCGAGCAGATGCGCTCCACCGTGCTGCGCGAGGCGCGGCTGGCCTCTGCCATCGAGCACCCCAACGTTTGCGCGATCTACGAGGTCGGCGAAGAAGGGGACGAGGCCTACATCGTTATGCAGTACGTGCCCGGCCAGCCGCTGGACAAGCTCATCGCGGGCGGCCCCGCCAGCCTGCAGCTGGTGCTCTCGGTGGGCATCCAGATCGCCGACGGGCTCCAGGCCGCGCACGCGCTGGGCATTTTTCATCGCGACCTGAAGCCCGCCAATGTGATTCTGACCGACGGGGGATTGGTCAAAATCCTCGACTTCGGTTTGGCCCGCCGGCTGTCGATTGAGGACGCGCAGTTTGACCCGTCCGTCACCGGCAAGCGCAAGGAGGGCCCCCTTGCCGCCGCCTACACCGCCCGCGGCGGCACCATTGCCTACATGGCGCCGGAGCAGTTCGTGACCGGGCAGAGCAGCGTCCGCTCCGACCTGTGGGCGCTCGGCATCATCCTGTACGAGCTGGTCAGCGGCCGCCACCCGTTTCAGCGGCCCGACGGCGACGAGTTCGCGGCCATCCGCGCCATCCAGTTCGCCGACCCGCCGCGGCTGGAAAACTGCCCCGTCGAGCTCGCGAGCGTCATCGACACCCTACTCGCGAAAACCCCAAGCGACCGCTATGCCAGCTCCGCCGAGGCCAGGGAAGCGCTGAAAACCATCATGCGCACCCTCCAGATCGAGTCCGGCATCATCCCGGGAGACGCTGCGGCGACCCTGCCCGTTTCCAGCGCCGAAAGCGAAAAGCGCGCCACCGGCCTGCTTTCCATGCTGGCCGAGCGCTTTCGCGACTCGCCCGAGTCGCCCGCCAAGCAGAACAGCATCCTGGTGCTGCCGTTTCAGAATATCGGGCCCGAAGCGGTTGCACCCCTGTACGGCTCCGCGCTGGCCGACGCCATCGCGGCGCGTTTGGCCCGTATGCCGTCGCTGGTGGTGCGCCCGTCCAGCGCGCTGTTTCAGATGAACCTCACGCAGATGGACCCGCTCGCCATCGGCCAGCGCCTCCTGGTTCGCTGGGTGCTCACCGGCAACTTTCTTCGCGGCGCGCAGGGCTTCGACCTGAACTGGCAGCTGCTCGACGTGCTGGGGCAGAGCGTAGGGGGCGGGGGCGCGATCAGTGTCGCTTCGTTCGACCTAATCGCGGTGCAGACCGAGATCTGCAACGATGTGTTCGCGTCGCTGCAGGGCATCGGCTCGCTCAAGCCGGCCGAGCGCGGCGGCCCTCGGGCGCTGAGCGGACAGCTTTCGGAGGAGTACCTGCAGGCACGCGCGCTGCTTTCCTCGTTCATGCAGCGCACCAGCAACCGCAACGATCTGGACCGCGCCCTCGAGCGCTTCGAGCAGGTCACGCAAGCCAACCCGGCCTTCGCCGCGGCCTGGAGCGGCCTCGGCATCACGCACCTGCAGTACACCCGACACGGCTTCGGCGGTCACATGCACGTGCTGGCCGCGCGTAAGGCGTTTGACCGCGCGCTTGAGCTCGACCCAGGCTCGGTCGAGGCCAACCTGTACCGCGTCTACATGCTGCTGAGCCGAGGCGAGAAGGAAAGCGCCCGCCACGGCATCGAGCACCTGCTTGAGACGGCGGCCAACGACGCGCAGGTCCACATGGTCGCCGGTGTCACCATGCGCCTGGACGGCATGTACGACTACGCCCTGCGCCAGTTCAACGCATCGCTCCAGCTCGACCCCTCGAACGCGCCCGCCATTTACAACCACCGGGCCCGCGTGTACCAGTATCAAAACCAGCTGGAGCTTGCCTCCGACGAACTCGCCAAAGGCCTGGCTCTCGAGCCGCGCCACCCGCTCCTGCGGACCTCGCTCGCTTACCAGCGGATGCGCGAGGGCGACCTGCCCGCGGCCATCGACCTGCTCGAACGCGTGCTCGAAGAGGACACCACCATGCGCCTGGCCTACCCGACCCTCGCCATGTGCTACGTCCAGGTGGGCGAGCGCGAGCGCGCCGCTGAGCTGATCGAGGAAAACTCCATTTCCGCGGCGGAGGCTGATTCCGAGATGGCCTACCGGCTGGCCACGTACTTCGCGGTCGAGGGCGACGAGTCCGAAGCCCTGCACTGGCTGCGCCGCGCGATCTACCTTGGCAACGAAAACTACCCCTGGTTCGCCCAAAACCCGGCCTGGAAGCGGCTTTCCGGCCACACGGATTTCGAGCGCATCCTCGACGACCTGAAAAAAACCCACCGCCGCAACCAAAAGAACTGGAAGCGCCTGCTGGACCGCGCTCCGCGGCTCTAGCGGCTGCGCACCGCTGCCAGTCCGGCCGTGATCCTCGGCAGCAGGTCCGCCTGCAGGTCGGGCCGGATAGCGCGGGCCAGGGAGTCGGCAGCTCGATAGTGCGCGCCCGCTTGGCTCCAGCGGTGTTGGGCAGCGGCAAGGTCCGCGAGATTGAGCTGCGCGATCGCGGAGTTCGGCGCCAGCGCAACGGCTTGCGCGGCCAGCGCAAGCGCGGTTTCGGTTTGCCCCTGTTTCGCCAACTCCGCAGACCGGCGGACCTCCACCAGCGCCGCCATCAGCGGCACCGCGAACCGGCCCCGATACACGTATACCCCGTGCTGGATGACGGCCACCGGCCTCGCCGCTCGAAACGGCGCGAACCAGTTCAGCGGCCCATCCCCGGACTCGATCCCTTCCAGGTCGCTGTCGCTGATCAGGACCGTGCCGTCAATCACCGGCGGCACCTGCATCGGCAGCTCGAACCACCACAGGGAGCTTCCCGTGGGCAGCCGTTTGCAGTGTACGCCGTAGTCGGAGGGCTCGACCGCTCCGTCCGGGAAGTAGGCGAACCAGCAGTTCGTGATGTGATTCGCGTCGAGGTACTGTTTGACAAACTTGAGCTGCTGACCCCAGTCGACGTTGGCGTCGCTGAGGTACCGATGAACCTGGGACGGGCCGCCCCAGGCTTCGTTGCCGTAGGCCATATAGGCCGGGCACACGCGCACCGATGTAACGACCTGCCAGCCCAGCAGGAAAACAACCGCAAACGCCCATGCCGGGCCGCGTCGCAGAACCGCGGCCGCGCCCGCCGCGGCCGGCACGTACAGGAACGGGTACACGGGCAGCAGGTGCCGCGCTCCGATATCGAAATCGGACACGCACACCACGGCGAAATACACGCACATCGGGAGGAGAAGATACGCGAGCTCCCGGCCGCGGCGGTTCCGCGTTCCGATCCAAACGAACGGGAAAGCGAGCAGGAGAAGGAGCAGCGGCAGGGTGGACTTGATCAGGAACGCAGCGGGAAAATACTGCCACGGCCCATGCCGGTACACGCGACCGAAAAAATAGCTGACGTACTCCCATTCGGTTTTCTTGGTGTTGGCCAGACCCCACAGGTAAGGCGCGGGCAGCAGGTGGTGGCGCGCCGCGAACAGCAGTTCGCGCACGCCGGCGCCGTTGGGAATGGACTGAATGTACGGCCCGAGCGGCAGCGGGAACCCTCCCGGCGCAAAGCGAAACCCGTAAAAACCCCAAAGAACCGCCCACGCGCACACGAAAACAGCCCCGCAAGCGGCGAGCTGTTTTCCGAGCGCAGCGAAGCTGCGGGCGCGCGCCGCCTCCGCCACGGCCGGCAGCAAAAGCATGGGCACGATCAGAACGCCTGTGAACTTCGCCGCAAGCGTGAGCCCCGCCGCGCCGCCCGTGACCAAAAGCCGCTTGGCGCTCGGGCGCTCCCCGTACAGGTAGAACGCATACACCGTCCCGAAAAAGCAGCACGCGCTCGCGACGTCGGTCTCCACCAAACTGCCGTTAGCAAGCACATTGGGGTCGAAAACAAACAGCCCGAACGCGATCAAACCAGCCGCCGTGCCGAACATGCGCCGTGCCGCGGCATAGATCAGCCACCCCAGCACCAAGGGGAACACCATGCAAACCATGCGGGCCGGCAGCAGCACCCGGTCGCCCCCGTTCCCGAAAACGAAAGCCCTGCCGTCGAGGAAAGCCTCTTTCGGCTCGGACCTGCCCTGATTGGGCGGCGCGTACAGGCGCATCGGCAGCAAAGGCAGCGCCGCCGCCAGCTTGACCAGCGGAGGCACCTCCGGATTCAGCCGGTAATCGTGCTTCGTCCACACTGTATAGCCGTCATACAGGTGGTGCGCTTCGTCCCAGTTTGCGGAGCAGCAGCGCGCCACATGGAGCAGCTGAAGAGCAAGCACGACCAGCAGCGCTGCGACCGCGCACGTCCGTTGCAGCCTCTCACGCCTGCGCGAGGCGGACAAGCAATCCGCGATCATGCGGCCTCGTTTGGTTCAGTTCCGCACGGTTCAGTTCCGCGTGGTTCAGTTCCGCGTGGTTAAGTTCCGCGTTGTTCAGTTCCGATTTGTCAGTTACTCGTCGGCAGCAGGTCCATCGGCTCGGTCAGGC
>CAXTRW010000094.1:0-5138 GCA_964246765.1 uncultured Acidobacteriaceae bacterium
CGGGAGAATTGGGGGTACGCGGGCAGACGGCGCATGATCCAGAATAGGACTCCAAGCCCATTTCGGGCTGGGAGGACGCTTTCCGGGAGAATTCGGCGCTCAATCGGTGCGCTACGGAGATTCCTACTGTAGTCTGGTGGGAACTCTCTTTGAGCGGATGGATGCCAACGGTGCATTCCTGCTTCTTTGACGAGAAAAGTGCGTCTAAAGAATAAGGTTTGTTTCGCGGGAAAGAGAAGTGAGGGTTAGGTGAATTCAACGGTCAAAACAGTCATCTTCTGGGTTTTCATCTTCGCCTGCCTGATTCTGCTGTGGCAGGTATTCCAGAAGAGTTCGGGCTCGGGTCACGACCAGGATGTGTCGTTCTCGACGTTCCTGCAGGATGCCCAGACCGGTCGGGTGCAGGATGCCACGGTAACGGGCGGGGATGTGCACGGCAAGCTGAAGTCGGGGACACCGTATCACGTGACGGTGCCGGCCAACTACCCGCATCTTTTCGATATCTTGCAGGAAAACCATGTTTCGGTCACTGTGCGCGACAATAACGGCTCGTCTTGGCTGCCGATCCTGTTCAATATCGGGCCGCTGCTGATCATCGGCGCGCTGTGGTTCTTTATGCTGCGGCAGATGCAGTCGGGCGGCAACAAAGCCCTATCGTTCGGCAAGAGCCGGGCGCGGCTGCTTTCTATGCAGCAGAAAAAGGTTACCTTCAAGGATGTGGCGGGCGTCGACGAGGCTAAGGAGGAGCTCAAGGAGATTATTGAGTTCCTTCGTGAAGCGCAGAAATTTCAAAAACTAGGTGGGCGCATTCCCAAAGGCGTGTTGCTGGTGGGCCCTCCGGGAACCGGCAAGACCTTGCTGGCGCGGGCCGTGGCCGGTGAGGCGAACGTTCCGTTCTTCTCGATTTCCGGTTCGGATTTCGTGGAGATGTTTGTGGGCGTGGGTGCTTCTCGGGTTCGCGATTTGTTCGAGCAGGGCAAGAAGAATGCACCGTGCATCATCTTTATCGATGAGATCGACGCGGTTGGACGTCACCGTGGCGCGGGTCTCGGCGGCGGGCACGACGAGCGCGAGCAGACCCTGAATCAGCTACTGGTGGAGATGGACGGGTTTGAATCGAACGATGGAGTAATCCTGGTCGCCGCGACCAACCGTCCCGACGTGCTGGACCCGGCGCTGCTGCGTCCCGGTCGCTTCGACCGCCGTGTGATTGTGGGCCGGCCGGATGTGCGCGGGCGCGAGGAAGTCCTTCAAGTGCATGCTCGCAAGGTTCCGACCGCCGAGGACGTCGATCTTCGCGTGATGGCGCGGGGGACGCCGGGCTTCTCCGGTGCCGACCTGGCGAACATGGTGAACGAAGCCGCCCTGAGCGCCGCGCGCAATAACCGCAAGGCGGTCCATATGGCGGACTTCGAATCAGCCAAGGACAAGGTGCTGATGGGCGCCGAGCGCAAGTCGATGCTGCTGAGTGACGAGGAAAAGCGGGTAACCGCCTATCACGAAGCCGGGCATGCTCTGGTAGCGGCGATCCGAAAGCACGCCGACCCGCTGCACAAGGTCACGATCATTCCGCGCGGCATGGCGTTGGGCGTCACGATGCAGCTGCCGACCGACGACAAGCACACTGTCACCAAGGACTATCTCGAAACGCAGCTTGCCATTTTGATGGGCGGCCGCATCGCCGAGGAAATCTTCCTCAAGCAGATGACCACCGGCGCGGGCAACGACATTGAGCGAGCAACCGACTTGGCTCGCAAGATGGTGTGCGAGTACGGCATGAGCCGTATGGGTCCGCTTACCTTCGGCAAAAAGGAGGAGCAGATTTTCCTGGGTCGCGAGATCTCGCAGCATCGTGATTTCTCAGAAGAAACAGCCCGGCAGATCGACTCCGAGGTTCGCTCCATGGTCGACGAGGCTTACAAATCGGCGTACAGCATCCTGGACAGCAAACAGGACGCGATGCACCGGATGGCGACCGCTTTGCTGGAGCGCGAAACCATCGACGCGAACGAGATCCGGATGATCATTGACGGGCAACAGCTGCCGCCGATTCAGCGGCCGCCGTCCAATGGCAGCCCGACAGGAGACGTGCAGCAGGTGCTCAAGCCGGAGCCGAAGCACGGGCCCGGGTTCCCGGAGGGGAGTCCTTCGCCGGCTTAGGTGTGGATCAGCAAGAGGAGGCAGCCTTCAGTGGGCTGCCTTTTCTTTTGAGGGTTCTTCTCGTAACAGAAGGATATGTTTGGTGTGCTCGCTGCCGGCAAGATGCGAGATCCCCTTATCCAATGTGGCCAGTATCAATTGTTCGCGCAAGGCCAGCCCCAGCAGGTAAGCATCGGTGATCTGCTTCGTGCCGTAAAGCCTTTTTGAAAAAGGGCGGCACAGAGTGTGCCAGTCCGCCGTAATGGGTAGGTACTGATAGCCCGGGTGCTGCGCGAGCTGCTTCAGAATGGCTGTCGCCTCGCTCATGGTTATTTGGCCTGGACGGGGCGCTGTGGCATTGCGGAGAAATCCCGCTTCCGTGAAGGCGCAGACGGCCCACTGCATACTGGGGTACGCGTAAAACCATTTCTTCACGAGTCCATGATGAACGTGGCTCCTTGCCGCCAGTGCGAAAAGTACGTTTGCATCGAGCAGGTACCGGGAACCGCTAGACAAGTTCATCTTCTGAGGCTGCCTTCACCATCTCATGGGTGAGCACGCTGCCCGTTCCTACTATTTCCAAATACCCATGTTCATTCATCTTCAACCGGCCGGATTCACTTCCGGGGTCCGGCGCTTGCTCGGCGCGGCGGACGAGCTCGCTAATCGCTGCGGAGAGCGTGATTCCTTTTGCACCTGCATACATGGAGGCGAAGCTATACACGTCTGCGTCTAGATTGACTGTGGTTCTCATTGCTAAATACTGCATCAAAACAGAAATTGATGCAACATGTTCGGTGAGCAGGGGAGCATCCATGGCCAAGACTACCGGATTCGGCAGCAGATCTGTTCGGGCCAGGAATACTGTTCGTCGTGTGCTGGTATGAGCGGCACCTGGGCATGTTGAGTGCAAATGGCTGCTTCAGCTTTTCGAGTGAACAACATGTGGGTGGGATTAGGTAGCACGCTTTCCTGCCAGCACCCGAATGGGCCACACATCGCGCCCAATGTCATCAGCGCGCAAAGCAAGGCCGCTGCACTGGCCGCAAGATCAACCCAACGCCCCCACCCAAGTCCGAACAGCGAAAGAACAAAGAGCAGCAGCGATCCTAGGAGGCCTAGTCTCCAGAGCGCTCCCAAAACTCGTGCATGCTGAATCCGTTCCTGTACATGCAAGTTTGCGGAATCTGAGACGTATCGAAGGTAAATAAAGCAAGAAGTCGCGAACACAAGCGAGCCCGCAGCAGTGCTTACGGCTGCAAGGCGCCGTCTCCACACTGCAACTCCTGGGTCAGTCATCGAGTGATGATATTACCAAGCCGTGAACTGGTGGGTTCTAACTAGCGGAGTTACCTGCGGTGCCAGCGGACGCCGTCTTTGCCGTCTTCGATCACTATGCCTTTGTGGGTGAGCTCGTCGCGGATGGCGTCGGAGCGAGCGAAGTCGCGGGCGCGGCGGGCTTCTCTGCGCTCGGCGAGCAGGGCTTCGATTTGGGCGTCGGTGAGGGAGCGCTGGGCGAGCAGTTCCGCGGGTGCTTCGCTGAGACGGCCTTCGCAGTCGGCCCAGCTGAGGGCGGCGCTGGTGATGGCCGCGTCGTCGGTCGCGAGCACGGCGAAAATACGATCAAAGCGGGCCAGCAGCACCAGGCAGGCTTGGGCGTTTTCGCGGCTGAGGCGGTTGGCGTCGGCGGCGGTGTTGGCGATGCGGACGGTTTCAAAGACCGCGGCGCGGGCGGCGGCGGTGTTCAGGTCGTGGGCTAGGGCTTCGTCGAACATGCGGGTGTGGCGCTCGATTTCGCTCGCGAGTTCCGGGTTTTCGGGGGCTGCTCCGCAGGCGGCTTGGTCCTGCATGCGGTCGCGGAAGGCGCGCAGGCGTTCAAGCGCGGCGGTTTCGGCGGTTAGCCCCTCGAAGGTGAAATTAAGCTGCTGGCCGTAGGGGACCGAGAGCAGGAGCGATCGAATCGCGGAGGCCTTATAGCCGCGCAGCAAAAGGTCGCGGAGGGTGTGGAAGTTGCCCTCGGACTTGGACATTTTGCGGCCTTCCACCAGCAGAAAACGCACGTGAAACCAGTGCCGCGCGAAGGGCTGGCCGGAGGCGCATTCGCTCTGGGCGATCTCGTTTTCGTGGTGCGGGAACATCAGGTCCTCGCCGCCGGCGTGGAGGTCGAAGGAGGGCCCGAGATAGCGCATGGCCATGGCGGAGCACTCGATGTGCCAGCCGGGGCGGCCGGGGCCGAGCGGGGAGGCCCAGTGGTGCTCGCCGGGTTTGGGGGCTTTCCAGAGGGCGAAGTCGCGGGCGGAGTCTTTGTCGTACTCGTCCACGTCGACGCGGGCACCGTCGGTGATGCCGGCGAAGTCTTTTTTGGAGAGCTTGCCGTAGTCAGGGTCGCCGGCGATGCGGAAGTACCACGACCCGTCCTCGGTTCGGTAGGCGAGGTTTTTGGCGGCGAGCTGTTCGACGAGCGCGACCATTTCGGGGATGTGCTCGGTGGCGCGGGCGACGACGGTGGGGCGCTCGACCTGGAGCCAGTCGAGGTCCTCGAAAAAGGCCTCCTCGAAGCGGCGGGTGTAGTCGGCGATGGAGAGCCCGGCGGCGGCGGCGTTGCGGATTATTTTGTCGTCGACGTCGGTGATGTTCATGACGTGGCGGACGGGTGTGCCGGTGAGCTCGAGGGTGCGGCGGAGCACGTCGACGTGGACAAAGGTGCGGAAGTTGCCGATGTGGCCGTAGTCGTACACGGTGGGCCCGCAGGTGTACATGCGCAGGGCTTGGCCGTCGGCGGGCGTGAGGGGCTCGATGCGTCCGCTCAGGGTGTTGAACAGGTGAAGGGTCATGCGTTCCGGGATGGGGAGATGGGTTCGAGTGTATCAGCCCAGGCGGAGGCGGGAGTCGGCGGAAAGCTCCTCGGGGGCGAGGAGGCCCGCCTGTAGGCGCGGCCAGGCGGCGGCGGCGATCTTGGCGGCGTTGGCGCGCGGCGGCTCTTCGCCCAGGTCCCAGAC
>CAXTRW010000094.1:5148-10895 GCA_964246765.1 uncultured Acidobacteriaceae bacterium
ATCATGGCGGCGTTGTCGGTGGAGAGGGCGAGGGAAGGGAAGAGGACGGGCAGGCCTGCGCTTTGCTCGAGGAAGCGGGCGCGGAGTTCGCGGTTGGCGGCGACTCCGCCGGAAATCAGCACGGTGCGCGCGCCGTGGCTGCGGGCGGCGGCGAGGGTGCGCGCGACGAGATTGTCGACTACGGCCCGCTGAAACGACGCGATGAGGTTGAGGGTTTGCGCGTCGCAGAGGGGGAGCGCGTCGGACGGCTTTGCGCCGGGCGGGAGCGCGGCGGCGCGGGCGGCGATGGAGGGCGCGAGTTCGTGGGTTTCGACGTAGCGGAGGACGGCGGTTTTGATGCCGGAGAAGGAGAAAAGGGCCTCGGCGTTGCCGGGTTTTTGGCGGCCTTGGCGGGGGCGGATGTCGGCAAAGCGGAAGGGGACCGCGTGAGGGTCGCCGTGGGGGGCGAGCGCATCGATCCAGGGACCGCCGGGGTAGGGCAGCCCGAGCAGCTTGGCAACTTTGTCGAAGGCCTCGCCCGCGGCGTCGTCTACGGTGCGGCCGACTGCGCGGTACTGCCAGCCGCGCTCGCGGGGCGAGGCGAGATACAGGTGAGTGTGGCCGCCCGAAACTACCAGCGCGAGCGCCGGGGTTTGCGCTTCGGGCTCGCGCGCGTGCTCGAGCAGAACCGCATGGATATGCCCCTCCAGGTGATTGACAGCGACGAGCGGCTTCCGCAACGCCCAGGCCAGAGTTTTGGCATAGGTGATGCCGACCAGCAACGCGCCGGCTAGGCCCGGGCCCTCGGTCACGGCGATCGCGTCGAGATCGGGGAGGGAAATCCCGGCCTCGCGCAGAGCGGACCGGACGACCGGGACAATGTTGCGCAAATGTTCGCGCGAGGCCAGCTCCGGGACCACACCGCCATACGGCGCGTGCGTGGAGAACTGAGAAGCGACGACGCTGCACAGGGTTTCGCGCCCCTGGGCGACGACCGCGGCGGCGGTTTCGTCGCAGGAGGTTTCAATGCCGAGGATCACTCTACTGCACCTGCTCGGCAGCGGTGTGGAAGCGCTGGTAGTTGCCGTCGGTGATCTGGATTTCCGCGCGGTAGCCCACAAAACCGAGCGCCTTGCCGACGACGTGGACGTGGGCGTCGGTGGGCAGCCAAAGCTCGTTATTGATCAGCTTTTGGTCGAAGGAAAAGCTGCTGCCCTTAGCCAGCACGAACAGCCCGAAGCCGATGGAGTAATCGCCGTCGAAGCTCGCAACCAGTCGGCGTACCTGGTGGTCCCCCTCGTCGATCCACAGTGTGCCGGCGATTTTCTTGCTGGCGTCCTCGGCGCGCCCGTGGGTTTTGGCGTGGGGGTCGCCGGTGAAGTTGTAGACGATCATCGGGCGGTTGTCCATGGTTTCGCGGCGGGGCGCGGAGATTTTCATGATCTGGAGCATGCGCCCGATGCTGACGGTGTTCTCGTTGATGGCGGTGTAGGGCGGCGTGTTTTCCGCTTTTTCAATCTCCTTCTTCACGCGGTCGTTTTCCTTGTCGGTCTCGCCCGACGAGAGCGGTTTGCCGTTCCTGCGCACCGTTCGTTCAATCTCGTGAGAGTTGACGTAGAACACTTCGGCCTCTCGGGTATCGGTTTTCTTCACGCGGCCGTTCTTGTCGACCTCGTTGGTTGCGGTGTGCCGGAGGTAGGTGTAGCTTTCGCGCGTTTTTTCGAGCTTTTGCTGGTGCGCCACCACGTCGCGAAACAGCGAGGGCGCGTCGGGCAGCGGCGCGCTGCCCTGCGCGGCAAACGCGAACGGCGCGGCGCACAGCAAAGCGAAAAACAGAGCGGCAGCTCGCATGTGTCTCCCCTTAAGAGTATCTTCACGCCATCCTCTTTCATCTTAAGAGGACTGAGATGGCCAACATCGGGAACCAGGAGCGGGCAGCGCGGGCGATCGTCGATGCCTTGCGCAGAGCGGGCCACGGGGCCTTCTACGCCGGAGGCTGTGTGCGGGACCGGCTGCTCGGGCGTGAGGCTAAGGACTATGATGTCGCAACTTCGGCCACGCCCGATGTAGTGCTGCGGACGTTTCCGCGTACTTTTTCAGTCGGTGCACACTTTGGAGTGGTTCTGGTGTGTACCCATCACGAAAACGGCGAAGAAACACAGACCGAGGTGGCAACTTTTCGCAGTGACGGGGCTTACTCGGACGGGCGCCGGCCGGATGCGGTGCGCTACACGACGGACCCGCGGGAGGACGTCGCGCGGCGCGACTTCACCGTGAACGGGATGTTGTACGACCCGGTCGCGGCTGAGGTGCTGGACTTTGCTGGGGGCCGGGCCGATCTCAAGGCCGGGCTGATCCGCGCTATTGGCGACCCGTCGCGGCGGTTTGCCGAGGACAAGCTGCGGATGCTGCGGGCGGTGAGGTTCGCGGCGCGGTTCGGGTTCGCGCTGGAGACGAATACCGAGGCGGCGATCCGGGCGCAGGCTCGCACGATCAGTGGGGTAAGCCTGGAGCGGACGCGGGACGAGCTGACCCGCATGTTGACTGAAGGGCGCGCGCGATACGCCTTTGAGCTGCTGGACCGGACCGGGCTGCTCGAACAGGTGCTGCCCGAAGTTTTTCTCATGCACAATGTAGCCCAGCCGCCGGAGTTTCATCCCGAGGGCGATGTGTGGGTCCACACACTGCTGCTGCTGGAAAAACTGGAGGCAGGCGCGCCGCCCACGCTGGCCTGGGGCGCGCTGCTGCACGATGTGGGCAAGCCGCCGACGTTTGTGCGCGGTGTGGACCGTATTCGCTTTAACGGCCACGCGGAGATAGGGACGCGCATGGCGGAGGCGATCTGCGGGCGGCTGCGGTTTTCCAACGAGGACACGGAGCAGATCGCGTCGCTGGTGGCGAACCACATGCGCTTTGGGGATGTCGAAAAGATGCGGGAGTCCACGCTGAAGCGGTTCTTCCGGCTGCCGCGGTTTCCCGAGCACCTCGCGCTGCACCGGATGGACTGCTTGTCCAGCCACGGCAAGCTTGGGCTCTATGAGTTTGCGAAGGAACGATACGAGCACTTGCCTGAGGAGGAAGTGCGGCCCCGGCTGCTGGTGACCGGCCGCGACCTGATCGCCGCCGGACATCGCCCGGGGCCACGCTTCAAAAAGCTACTCGCCTTAACGGAAGATGCGCAGCTGGAAGGAAGCATTCGCACTACGGAAGAGGGGCTGGAGTGGATCGCCGGGCACGAGCGTGACTCTCGGGTCGGCGCGTAGTTCAGCCCGAGAAGAAAGGAGCAATGGGCGCTCCTTCTCCTGCGTACATTCGTAAGCCTTACTGAGGTTTGGTGTCCTGCACCTTTTGCTTGTCCTGCCCCAGGTCGTCCTTGGCCTGCATATGCGCCTGGCCGGCCTTGTCCGTGACCTTGCTCCGGCGGGCAGCCTTAGGGTCAAACACCTTTTGGACCCCTTCTTTGGTGGCGTCGTAGCCTTTCACCGTGCCTTCTTTGCTCTTGTCGTAGACCTTGGTCGTGCCTTCCTTGGTCTTGTCATAGGCCTTAGAGGTCCCGCTCTTGGTGTCGCTGGTTGCGGTGTGGGTCGCGTGCTTGGTCTTGTGGTACGCCTTTTTGGTGGTGCGCTTGGTGGCGTGACCGGTGTCCGTGGCGGCGTTTTTCGTGTCCGTGCCCGCGTTGTGCATGTCCTGGCCGGCGGTCTGCGCGAAGAGACTCGCCGATCCTAGCAATGTAGAAGCCAGAACGACGGAAGCAATGGGTGAAAAGACGCGGATGATTTTCATAGTCGTTGGAAAGATTCTCTTCCTCCTGGAAGGGTTGGCCACGAATGTACCAGAGAACCGCTAGAATCCGAAGAAGAGCTTAAGGGGACGCTCCTACTTAAACACTGTGGCTTCCAGGCTTGCCATTCCGGTCTCCCAGCCTCCGCCTCTGCTTGCCGGCGCTATGCCGGCGCGCGCTCTGCGCGGGTTCAGCTGGGTTATGGTCGCCTACAACGTTCTGGTGATTCTGTGGGGCGCTGTGGTCCGCTCCACCGGTTCCGGCAACGGCTGCGGTGACCATTGGCCGCTGTGCAACGGAACCGTGGTCCAGCACTGGCGCACCTTGGCCTCCGTCATTGAGTTCGCACATCGGGCCTCGGTCGGGGTCGGCGTGGTCGGCCTTTTGCTGCTCCTGGTCTGGACCTGGATTGGAACGCCGAAGCGCCATCTCGCGCGGGTGTTCGCGGCCGTGTCCGCCCTGCTCACCTTCAACGAAGGTCTTCTCGGCGCATTGCTGGTGTTGCTGCACCACACCGGCGCGGACCAGTCGCCGATGCGCGCGTTTTGGCTCTCGCTCCATCTCACCAACACGCTGCTGCTGCTCGCCGCACTCACCCTCACCGCGCACTTCCTGGGCCGTGAGACCGGCCGCGTACGCGGGGGCGTCTCCTTGCGCCATATAGCGTTGGGGAGCGTGGGCCTCCTGGCGACGTTGATTGTGGGGGTTACCGGTTCGCTCGCCGCGCTTGGCGACACGCTCTACCCCGCGCCCTCGCTCGCCGCTGCTTTCGCGCAGGATCTTTCGCCCCACGCCAACTGGCTCCTGCGCGTGCGCTGGGTCCACCCCGCCCTCGCCCTGCTGGCCGCGGCCTGGATTCTCTTTCTCGTGGGCAAGCTGTGGGCCACGGAAAACCGCCCGCTGGTCGCCGCGGTCGGCGGCCTGCTTGGAGCTCAGATCGTGCTCGGCGCGGCCGATGTGCTGCTGCTCGCCCCCACCTGGCTGCAGGTCGCGCACCTGCTCGGGGCCGACCTGCTGTGGATCTCGCTCGTGGTACTGTCCGCTCGGCTGTGCCTTCGCCCCCTGGGTTGCCGGGGCGCGGTCTGCTCGCGCGACATGCGGGACGACGCTCAACCGGCGACAACTTCGGTCGGCGCATAGCAGTCCCGATACCACTCAGCCGTCCGTCGCAAACCTTCCTCAAAGCTCACCGACGGTTGGTACCCGAACGCCGCCTGCGCGGCGGAGATGTCGGCCAAGGAGTTCTGAATATCACCCGCCCGCTCCGGCCCGTACTCGGGCGGTTCCGGAAAATGGAGCAGCCCGGCCAGCACCCGAAACGTCTCGTTGAGTGTGTGCCGCGCTCCGCAGGCCACGTTGAACACCCGCCCGGCTACCTTTTCCGCCGGCGCCGCAGCAGCCAGCAGGTTGGCTTCCACCGCATTCAGCACGAACGTAAAGTCCCGCCCCTGCTCGCCATCGCCGAAAATCACTGGCCGCGCGCCCCGCAGCATCCCCAGCGTCCACTTCGCCATCACCCCCGAGTAGGGCGAGTCCGGCGCCTGCCGCGGCCCAAAAATGTTGAAGTACCGCAGCGCCACCGTCTCCAGCCCATACACCTGCCAGTACGACCGCATATACAGCTCCCCGGCCAGCTTCTGCACCGGGTAGGGCGCGATCGGCATCGGCGTCATCGTCTCCACGCGAGGAAACCCCGGCTGGTTGCCATACGCCGACGATGAAGCCGCATACACCACCCGCCGCACCCCTGCGGCCCGCGCCCCTTCCAGCAGATTGAACGTCCCATCAATATTCGCGGTGTGCGAAGTGCGCGGGTCCCGGATCGACCGCGGCACCGAAGGCAGCGCCGCCTGGTGAAACACCACCTCCACCCCCCGGCAGGCCTCTTCGACCGCCCCGGCGTCGCGGAGGTCTACCCGCCGTAGTTCGAACTGCGCACCGTTCTCGCGTGCCGCCGCCTCCACCGCCGCAATATTCTCCTCGCGCC
>CAXTRW010000095.1:0-1351 GCA_964246765.1 uncultured Acidobacteriaceae bacterium
TCATGCCTGGGGCTTGGGCGGAGACGACGACCTGGTTGTTGGTGAGGTCGGGGAAAGCTTCGAGCGGGATGTGGATGAGCACAAACAGGCCGCCGCAAACCAGCAGGACCATGGCGACGAGGACGAGCCAGCGATTGGAGAGAAAAAAGTTGAGCAGACCCCTCATGGCATCCTCAGTCCGAGCCGATAGAGCTCTTGAGCAGAGCGGATTTGAGCATGAACGCGCCGGAGACGGCGACATGATCGCCGGGGCGCAGGCCTTCCGCCACCTCGACCTGCCCGTTCACGGGCGCGGCGGTTTTGAGGGTGTGGGCGGTAAAGTGGGTGCCGTCGGGGGTGACAAACGCGACGGGGACGCCGTTGACGTCCTGCAAGGCGGACTCGGGGACGAACAGGCCCTGCCGGGTGGCGGTTTCGTCGATGGTGGCGGTTGCGAACATATTGGGCTTGAGTTTTTGTCCGGGATTCGAGAGCGAGGCGCGGACCTGGATGGTGCGGGTTGCAGGGTCGAGGGTGCTCCCGATGAGGGTGACGCGGCCTTGAAAGGTCTGGTTGGGCCAGGCCTGGGTGCGGACGGTGACACGCTGGCCGAGCCGAAGAAAGGCTAGATCGGCCTCGTTGACGGCGGCCATGACCCAAACCTCGCCGAGGTTGGAAACAGTGTAGGCCTCCTGGCCGAGCGTGAGCGTGGTGCCGGGGGTGATGGAGCGGGTGATAACGGTGCCGGCGATGGGCGACTCGATGGGAAGGTTTTCGTAGGTGTAGAGCGTGGCCGGGGTGATGCGGTCGGGCTCGATCTGGAGCAGGTCCGCGAGATGTTCGCGCTCCTGGATCACGGCGGCGTGGGCGTTGGCGACATCGGTTTGGGCCTGCACCAGCTCCTGCGACGAGGACTGCTGCTGCTCGAGCGAGGCGGCCTGGATCCCGTACAGGTGGTCGTAGCGGTCGCGCTTGGCCTGGGCGTAGGTGAGGGCGGCCTCGGCGCGGGACTGGTTCGCGTAGTCCATAGCGAGCGCGCCGACGGTCTCATGGACGGAGTGGGAGTGGACGTGGGCGAGCACTTGGCCGCGTCGGACCGGCTCGCCCGGATACTTCAGCACGTCGATGACGCGGCCGTCGAAGTAGGGGGAGATATGAGCGGTGCGCTCCTCGTCCATGGTGACCTGGGCGGGAACGGAGAGGGTGCGGGGGACGACGGTCGGTTCGAGTTGCGCGACGCGGATACCGCCGAGGCGCTGCTCCTCGGGGGTGACCTGGATGGTGGTTTGGGTGGCGGCGCTCGTGTCTCCTCCGCTGGAGCTGCTGCTGCCTTCGCCTCCGCTGCCGCCGGACTTGCCGGCGCCCGCCGCAG
>CAXTRW010000095.1:1361-10887 GCA_964246765.1 uncultured Acidobacteriaceae bacterium
GCGCGGCGCGCGCAGCGCCCGCGGCGGCGCGCGGACGGCCCGCCGCCCGCCGCAGTGCTCGCGCCCGCGCCGGAGCCGGAGCCACTCGCCCCGCCGTCGCTTTGCCCTTGCTTCGATCCGGACGTGGAGCTGCCCCCGGTGTTGCCGTTGTTGCTGGAGCCGCCCCCGCTCTGGTCCGAGGACGGGCGCATGCCGCCCGAGGGCGGAGGCGAGCAGCCCGGCAAAACCAGGGCAACTACCGTGAGGCACACAGCGAGAAGGCGCTTCATGGCTGTTCTCCATAGGCTAGACGAAGCGCGATGGCGGCTCGTTGATAACTGTTCCAGGTTTGGATGGCGAGGAGGCGGGTTTGAATCAGGACGTTCTCGGCATCGAGCAGGCGGAGCAGGTCCGTGCCGCCGGATCGATAAGCGTCCGTGACGATTGCGGCGTTTTGCCGGGCGCGCTCGGCGGCCCCGGGCAGGGTGGAGCGGACCAGCATCTGCTCGCGGCGGTAGTCGGCCAGCGCAGTCTGGACTTCGGCAGTGGCGGTCAGTTGGGTGTAGGCGAGCTGGTCTTCCGCAAGCTGGCGCTCGGCCGCCGCGGTGGCGACCCCGCCCTGGTTGCGGTTGAAAAATGGAAGGTCGTACTGGACGCCGCCATAGGCCGTGTTGAAGCCGCTGTTGCGCTTGTAGCCGCCCAGGAAATCGAGGTCCGGGACGGCATAGGCGTGCTGCAGACGGAGGCCGGATTCGGACTCGCGAAGCGCGTCTCGGGCGGCGAGGATATCGGGGCGCTGGTCGAGGGCGGCCGGGAGGGAGATCTCCGCGATGAGCGGACCCTCAGTCTCGAGCGGGTCGGTGAGCTGCGCGGATTGAAAAGCCGGTGCGGCGGTGACGCGGGCCAGCTCGATCGCGGCGGCTTCCGCGTCGCGCTGCGCCTGGGCTAGGGAAAGGGCGACGCGGTCGCGCTCGATCTGGGTTCGGAGCAGGTCGACGCCCGCGGTAGCCCCCGCCTGGACGCGGTCGGCCTGGTACTGGACCAGGCGGTCCGCCCCGGCGATTTGCTCGTGCCAAGCCTCCGCGGCGGCGCGGGCTGCCTCGGCATACCAGTACGCCTCGGCGATGGAAGCCGCCAGCCGGCGCAGAGCGAGTGTGTGTTCGGCTTCGGATCGGGCGAGGCCGGCCTCCGCGTAGCGGATGCGCCGGCCGCGCTTGCCGTCGAGCTCGATGGTTTGGCTCAGGTAGCCGTAATCTTCCGTGTTGTCGGCGAAGGAAAAAGTGTCGGCCCAGGGGCGCAGGTCTTCAGACTGCAGGTACAGCCGGGGATTGGGCCGGAGACGGGCGCCGACGATCTGCGCGCGCTGCAGCTCGACCTGGTCGGCGCTGACGCGGGCCTCCGGCGCATGAGCCAGGCCCGCGTCAATGGCCTGCCGGAGGGTGAGCGACACCTGGGCGTGAAGAAAGGGCGCGGGCAGCAGGCACAGCGCCGCAGCCATCCGAAGCCGGGAGCTGTGCGGTCGCCTCGGCTGTGTCGTGAGCTCGGCTGGAAATGACATGCTGTGCATCTAGGAAACAGGATGCCGGCAAAGAAAGCAAGCATTCCGGCTAACCGGATGATAGGCGGCTTGAGTAGAAGCAAAAATGAACCTATCCCCGACTTATTCGGTCCGAGATAGGTTCATTCAAAAGCCGAGCTACTTCCGGCTAAGTGCGAGCGAGTTACTACTGCGCGGGCGCGACCGCGGAGGGCTCATCCTCCCCGGTGCGAACGAACGCCATTCCGCCGGGGTTGCCGATGCCGGTGACCACGGGCGTGAGCATCCCGGTACCGAGATCAAGCTGGCCGAGAAAGCCCTGGGTTGCGCCGGAGCTGTTTGTGGTCTGCGCGGAAGAGTACGCCGAGCCGGGCGCGAACACGATCCGGTGGAGGGCATAAATCGTATTCGAGTCCTTATCGGCGAACAGGATGTAGCCGTCCGAGGGAGGGGTAAAGAGTGTGTCATCGACCTGCGGCACGCCCCCGTCCGGAGAGCTGAACGGAAGCTGAAGCACGGTCTGATTTTTCGTGCCGGGCTGGCGCACAAAAATCAGCTCGCCATCGGCCTGGCTGGTCATCACCAGGTCGCCGCTCGGGTCCAGCGTCATGGAGTCGGGGTCCTGGAGGTTGAGTGTGACGGGGATGCCGGTTACCAGATTGACCGCCTGGGCGGTGCCGGACAGGACGGGCTTGACGTCGATCTGGTAGTTGTTGCCGATGGTGGCCTCGACGATCGCCGGTCCGGTGTTGGGGTCGTTCGACGGATTGGACGCGCTGAGATAGGCCTTGCCGTTGCGGAAGACCACATCGTCATACCCGCCGCCGTGCGCCGGAGTCGCGGCAAAGGTGGTGGCGGCCTGTTGGTGCGTGTTGTAGTCGATGGCGACCACATTGGGGTTGGCATCCTCGTTCTGGAGCGCCCACAGGTAGTGCCGGTAGGGGTCGACCTTGAGGCCGTCGTTGTGGCCTTTCACGGTATAAATCCACTGGATGGCGCCCGAAAGCGAGTACTGCACGATCTGTGTGCTTTTGCCATCGGAGCCGTCGGGCTTGTTGCCGTCGCCGTAGCCGACAAAGACGTGGCCGTCATACACCGCCACGGAGTCGGGCACTGTGTACTTGCCGGCGACGCCGTGGGCGAACACGCCGATGGAGTAACCCTGGGCGGCGACCGGGGCTTGCGGGGCAGCGGAGGTTTGCGCGGAGGCGAGCGCGGCGCAGGAAAGCGACGCGGCCAGGAGGCTTGCTTGGCGGACGAGAGAGGACATCGGAGGGCTCCGGGGTTGGATTGTTCAGGAAACCAGCGCCGCCGTGGGCGCGGCGGGTATGTGTTTACAGAGTGCGCAATGGCGAGCCACGGGCGAATGAACGCCGGGTGAATATCTGCGTAATAAAGGCTCTAGGCGGGTTCGGGGAGGGTCTCAGGAAACGCCGCGAACAGGGTTGCAAACGCAACGGCCGCAACGGCCGCAAGACCGAGAAAGGAGGCCCGATACCCGAAGGAGCGAATCAGGAGTCCGCCGTACAGTGTGCTGAGGGCGGCGCCGATGCCGACCGCCGTGCCGAGCGCGCCCTGGGCCAGGTTGAAGCGGCCGGTCCCGCGGGTGCGGTCGGCGATCACCAGCGCGGAAACCACGCCGAAGATGACATTAGCCACGCCATCCAGCAGCTGGACGGCGATCAGGGCGACCTCGCCGCGGACGACTGTATACAGAAGTCCGCGGGCGATCAGCGCTGCGAACCCCGTGAGCAGGAGGGGGCGTCGGCCGCGCCGGGCAGCGAGCCTGCCCACTCCGGCAGCGCCGAAGGTAATCACCAGCTGGGTAACGATGATGCAGGCAGACATCAGGGGGGCGGCATCGCGGGCGCGGCCGCGGGCCAGCATTTCGCCGAGCTGCGGGAGCATCGCGGCGTTGGACAGGTGAAACAGCGCGGCGCAAAGCAGGAAGATGAGCAGAACGCGATCGCCCGTGAGGAGCTGGAAGACGCTGGGGCGCTTCGCTCTTGAAACACCGTCGGCATTGCTGGCGAGGGCCGGATTGATATCGGCGGCGCGAACGCCGTGGAGGCAGGCCAGGGTGGGCGCGACCAAAGCGGCGGAGCAGAAAAAGATGGAGCGCGTGCCGAACCGATAGCCGACAAAGGCGAACAGCAGGGCGGCCGCGACATTGCCGGCGGCGCCGAAAGCCTGGTTGCGGCCGAGCTGGCGGTCAAAGCCGCGCGGGCCCGCGACGCCGAGCAGGATGGCGTTGAGCAGCAATCCGTTGAACAGGCCCGCGATGGAGATGATGGCCTGCGCGGAGGCGACCACCGGAAAACGCGCGCCGGCGCCGAGCAAGGCCGCGCCGACGCCGACCAGGGTGATGGCAGCGGCGGCGAGGGCGCGGGGGTTCCGGGCGCGGTCCACCACCGCGCCTGTGGGCAGCTGGAGCGCCACCGGGATGAGGCCGGATACTGTGAGGAAAGCGCCGACTCTGGCCGGATTCCAACCGCCGGCGCCTAGGTAGGCGGCGAGAAAGGGGCCGAGACCGGTTTGGACATCGGCAACGAAAAAGTTGAGCCAGCGTAGGGCGCGGAGGCTCGTTTGCGAACTGTTGTCGAGGTCCACGGGTAAGTACCTCCGCCGGGGTTATGAGATGCGGACACGGCTTGGATGAAATCACGGCTGCGAAAGCGTTTTCTTGTTGACAGGTTTCCACCGAAAAGCCTAGGTTTTTGGCGCGCGAGATTTGGCCGATTTTCGGGCGGAGATTTCGCGGCTGATTGGTCCGCAATCTACTTACCCCCAGCTTTGGAAGAAGCTGTAGACGGAGCCACGAATGAAGATCCAACGGATTACGCAACCATGGGGCTTCCCCGCCCCTCAACTTACCAAGACAAAAACCGGAAGCGCCGGCAAGCAGATGCTTTGTTCGGCGGCTTTGTTGTCGGCGCTCTGTCTGCCGCTCCCTGCGGCGCTGGCAGACTCCGGCACCGGCACGCAGGTGTCGGTTACGGGCTCTACCCTGTACTCCGGCGGCAGCGTTTCCAAGGGAAGCTCGTATAGCCGTGTCATCCGGCTGCAGTACAGCGGCTCCGCAAACGGCCGGCTGCTCGCGACATTTGAGAACTTTACGACCCAAAACTTTGGCATATACGAGAGCGACGACGATGGCGTGACCTGGACCGGGTCGCCGATCGGGGTTGCCTCGGAGCAGAAGCTCGGGGCGGGTTGGAACTTCGAGTGGCAGCCGCATCTATTTGAGCTGCCGCAGCAGTTGAACGACTTACCGGCGGGTACTTTGCTTTTGGCGGGGGACTCGATCGGGCCTTCCGGGCAGCAGATTGAGTTATACACGAGCAGCGACCAAGGGCACTCGTGGCACTACCGCAGCACCATCGACGCGAACTCCACGCCTGGGGTCGGAATCTGGGAACCTAACCTACAAATTGCCTCGAACGGCAACTTGGTGGCGTACTTTTCCGATGAACGGCAGAAAGGCCAAGGCTTCAACCAACTGCTGGGCGAGCGCCAGTCCACAGACGGAGGCCTTACCTGGGGTCCCGAGCAAAACATCGTGGCCATCAACGACGGCAACCAGCGTCCGGGCATGGCTGTCACTGCGAAGCTGCCGAACGGGCAGTATGTGATGAGCTTTGAAGCGGTCGGTTCGGGTCCGGGAAGTCCGGTGCATATCAAGTTTTCGAGCGACGGAATCAACTGGGGCAGCGGGCCTGGAGACTACGGCATTGCGATCAAGACGGCAAGCGGCTCCTATCTCGGGGCGACTCCTTATATTATGTGGAGCCCGTTGGGCGGGGTGAACGGAACACTGTTTGTTTCGGCGCAGAACCTGAGCAGCAGTCCTAACTCGGATCGCGAGCTGATGATCAACACGAACCTCGGCCAGGGTAACTGGACCATGCTGCCCTCGCCGGTGCAGTGGCAGGGCGGCAGCGACCATGCGGGTTGGAGTCAGGCGATGATCCCGACCGCGGATGGGTCGGGCATTATTCACTTAGCTTCGTCGTCGGTAGGCTCGGATATCAATGCGATGTTAGTCGGACGCGAGACGGTGATTTTGCCGGGCCAGACTTACACCGTGGTGAACCAGAACAGCGGGGAGGCGGTCGACGTTCCGGGGGGAACAAATGTGCACGGGACGGCGCTGGACCAGTGGACGGTGAACGGAAACCCCGCGCAGAACTGGACGTTTAACGACCTGGGCGACAATAAGTGGACCGTGACCAACCCTCAGGACGGGCTGGCCTGGGATGACGAGGGCTGGAGCACGACGCCGGGCGCGGTTGTGGACCAGTGGGACCTGAACAGCCTGCCGGTGCAGCAGTGGCAGCTTCGGGCGGTCGGCAACGGTAACTTGAAGTTCCAGAACGTAAACTCCGGGTTGGTGATGGCGGTCAACCAACAATCGCAAACACCGGGCGCGGCCATTACCCAATGGGGCGACAATAATACACCCGACCATAACTGGAACCCTACGCAGCCTGGAATCCGCTCGGGCACTTACAAGATAGTAGCCACAACGACCGGCAACGTGCTGGACGGATCGAACAACAGCAATGCAGCCGGAGCGTCGATTGACCTATGGACTTATTGGCGCGGAAATAACCAGCGCTGGTATATCCAGAACCTCAACAACGGTTATTACTCCATTCGGACAATCAACGGCGACGGAAGCTTGGGGACTTCGCTCGACGCCACCGGCTGCTCCCCGAATGACGGGACCAAGATCGAAGTGTGGAACTCTAACGGCGGTGTTTGCCAGCAATGGGGCATTACCCCTGTTGCCGGCAACGCCTACCGGATCAGCACCGCGCAGGCGAAAGCGGACGGGACGCACGACGTTTTGGACGGCGGCGGCTGCTCGGGCGCCTCTGGAACGCAGGTCGATCTCTGGCCTTGGGGCGGTGGGTCGTGCCAGCAGTCCTGGCGCATCCAGGCGGCATACTGATCGCAGGGGCGTCAGTCCACGCGGCGCTGGGGAGGAATATTTCCGTCCAAGCGCCGCATTCCGTCGTCGGCTATCGAATCAAGAGCATGGCGGCGCGGAAGAGTGTGTCGAAATGCTCGCCCGCGGCAGCGTCGCGGGTGAGCGCGGTTTCAAGGGCTTTTTGCGCGGCGGGGCGATTGTAGCCCAAGTTGAGCAAGGCGGACAGAACGTCGTCGTGGGCGGGCGCGGTTTTGCCTGTCGGCGAGGGCGCGGGCCCCGCGGCGAGGTCGTCGAGTTTTTCCTTCAGCTCGACGGCTAGGCGCTCGGCCAGGCGCTTGCCGACGCCCGGAATGCGGGTCAGCCGCGCGTGGTCCTGGGCGCGGATCGCGCCGATTGTTTCCTGCGTGGACAGGCCGCTCAGGATGGTGAGGGCCAACTTAGGGCCGACGCCGGAGACGGTGATGAGGCGCTCGAACAGGCGCTTTTCGTCGCGTTCGGCAAATCCGAAAAGGGCCAACGCGTCCTCGCGAACCTGGGTGTAGACGTGCAGGCTCGCCTCGCCGCCACGGCTGGGCAGGGCGGAGTACGTGGGGATGGAAACGGCGACCTGGTAGCCGACGCCGTTGCACTCAAGGACGCAGGCGCCGGGTTCGCTCGACAAAAGGCGGCCGCGGAGGTGAGCGATCATGCTGCCGTCATTCTACTTGCGCTCAGAGCTCAAGGCGGAATGCAAAATTACCCTGAACATTTTGGGGAGAACTGCCGATAAGGGAACCACATACGCGACGGATGGATTTCGGCAGGCACAAGGAGGCGGGAGCGGGTAGTCTCAGGGCGGGAGAGTGCGATGCGAGGTGGTTGGCGGGTCTGGGGCTTTGCGCTGTTGCTGCTGGGCATCATGGCGGCGGAGATGGCGGGGAGTGCGCAGCGCGAGTCCCTGAGCTGGGATGAGGGCGACCACCTGTTTGCCGGCTATATGTCGCTGCGCACTGGCGATTTTGGCTTCAACCCGGAACATCCGCCGATGGCGAAGATGGTGGCGGCACTGCCCATGACGGCGCTGAAGCTGCGGGTGCCGCCGCCGCAGGGAAGGTTTTTCAAGGACGAGGCGTACTTCGACGGGCGCGAGTTGTTGTTTCGGCAGCCGGGATACTCGGCCGACACGCTTCTGTTTCGGGCGCGGATGGCGATGACCGTGTTCGCTCTGGCGCTCGCCCTGCTGGTGTTCGGGGCGGCGCGGGAGATGTTTGGAACGGGCGCGGGTTTGCTGGCGATGGCGCTGGTGGTGCTGGAGCCGAATCTGCTCACGCATGGGCCGTTTGTGGCTACGGATTCGGCAATTACCTGCTGCTTTTTCGCGACGGTGTGGGCGTTGTATCGATTTGTAAAGCGGCCTTCCTGGGGTCGGATCGGGGTGGCTGGAGTGGCAGCGGGGCTGGCTCTGGCGGCCAAGCACTCGGCGATCCTGCTCCTGCCCGTGGTGGTGCTTCTGCTCTTGGGCGAGCTGTTTTGGCACTGGCGGGTGAGGCGGGGCGTTGGGGAATCCACGACGCGCCCGGGTTTTTCGGGCGCACGCAGGACGGGGGCGCAAAGCGGCAGTTTCCGAGCGTGCGCCGCGCGAATGGGCGCAGTGTTTGTGCTGCTTTCAGCGATTGCAATCGCCGTGCTTTGGGCGTTTTACGGGTTTCGCTATCAAGCTCGTCCAGGCACGTTGCGGCTGGACCCGTCGCTTAGCCAGTACGTGCAGCCGCTCAAGCCGTTTGAGGCGAAAACGATTCTGCTGTTCGCCCGGTTCCACCTGCTTCCGGAGAGCTGGCTTTTCGGGTTGGCCGACGTGCGCCGGGTCGCGGACTTTATGCCTACGTTTTTCATGGGCAAAGTGTATGCGCACGGCATCTGGACATATTTCCCGGCGGTGCTGCTGATCAAGCTCACTCTGGGGTCGATCGGGCTGCTTCTGCTGGCGCTGGGAGCTTTGGCGGCCGGCAAATTCCGCTCTGACGAAAAGCTCGGCGGCGGGCGCGAGACGTGGTTTCTGCTGCTGCCGGCGGGGGTGTACCTGCTTGCGGCGATGAACTCGCAGCTGAACATCGGGGTGCGGCATGTGCTGCCGGTCATCCCGCTGCTGCTCGTCTTCGCCGCGGGCGGCGCCTGGTCGCTCCTGCAGCGCGACCGACGCTGGGGCTGGGCCGTCGGCGCCCTGTTTGCGGCGCACGCGGCCAGCTCGGCTTGGGCCTACCCGAACTACCTGCCCTATGCGAACGAGGCGTGGGGCGGCCCCGCCAAAACGCGCTTGTACCTCAGCGACTCAAACACCGACTGGGGGCAGCAGCTCAAGCAAGTTTCCACCTACTTGCGGACGAACGGGATCCACAATTGCTGGTTCGCGTACTTCGTCACGCCATTTATCGAGCCGGCGGATTACGGGATCCCCTGCCGGCTGCTGCCGACCTTTGACACCGGCCCCGAGGTGGACCTGCCCGTGCCGCCGGTGGTGAGCGGGGTGGTGCTGATGAGCGCGGGCGACCAAAACGGGTTCGAGTTTGGTTCCAGTGTGCGGAACCCGTATCGGGAGCTGATGGGCAAGCGCCCCGATGCCGTGATCGACAATGGAGTTCTGGTGTATCGCGGCGCGTTCCGGTTTCCGTTGGCGCAAGCCATCGCGCCCACGCAGAAGTCGATCCGTTTGCTGCAGCGGAACGACGTGGCAGGCGCGGTCCGGGAAGCGCGGGCCGCAGTGACGCTGGCGCCGGATTCGTTCGACGCGCAGATGCAGCTGGGCTCCGCGCTGGAGCGAGCCGGGGACACAGCCGGCGCGCGGGAGGCGTTCGGGCGGGCGCTCCTGCTGGTCGGCCGCATGGAGCCTTCGGCACAGGAGCAATGGCGTCCGCAGGTGGATGCGGAGCTGGGCAAAGTGGGGCGATAGGCGCCGCACTTGCCAATCGAGTAACCAGGAAGGTAATCTCCCCCACCGTGGCAAGAAAGCGGTTTTGGGGAGCTCGAAAATGCGGATATTGTGGCGGGTTTGCTTTGCGATTTGGGCGGCGATGGGGTTGATGGGCGGGAGCTCCGGGTGG
>CAXTRW010000096.1:0-6593 GCA_964246765.1 uncultured Acidobacteriaceae bacterium
GACGAGGGCTCCGGCCACTGGATCGGCACAGCGGCTTTGCGGGCCTGCTTTCGCTCGATCGACCGCGCCGCGCCCTCGTCCGCGGACCGGGTTACCGCCGACGGCAGCGCAGCGCGAGTGAGCCCGGATGACCTGCCCCCGCTGCTGCGCGCCCTGATGGACCGGCTCGGGGCCCCGACTCTCGATGAGGTCATCGGCGCGGCCAATGCTCCCGGCTTCAACTCGTCCGTGCTGGTGCCGGTGGTGGCCGAAGCCGCCCGCTCCGCCGACTTTCTCGCCCACGGCGTGCTGGCGCAGGCCGGGCGCGATCTCGCTGCGCTGGTAAGCGCGGTGATTCGCAAAATGGAGCATCAGGAAGGCGGCTCCAAAGTCGCCTCCCCTGAAGTTGCTTTTGTCGGCAGCGTCCTCGCCCACGTCCCCGAGGTGCGGGAAGCGATGCACGCCGCCCTGCGCGAGCAATGGCACGGCATCCAGTTGCAGGCCGCGCCGGTCGATCCGCTCGAAGGGGCGCTATGGCAGGCGCGCGGGCGTCCGGCTCAATTGGCGTAGGAAAGCACGCGGATGCTTATCATGCGCGGGTCAAGGTGCGAGCGGGTTCGCGATTGTTCCACGTGGAACAATCTGGCCCGGCATTGCTTTTGAGCGCCCGAAGTTGCGTCTTTCCCTCGCCATCGTTTCAGATAAGGAGCAGATGAGTACGCAACCGCTCGCATTTCTCTTCCCCGGGCAGGGTTCGCAGGCCGTCGGCATGGGCCGCGACCTCCACGACCGTTTCGCCGCCGCGCGTACAACTTTTGAGGAAGCCGACGACGCGCTCGGGTTTTCCTTGAGCAAGCTGTGTTTCGAAGGGCCGGAGGACCGGCTGCGGCTGACAGCTTTCACGCAGCCCGCGATCGTGACGGTTTCGGTCGTGGCGGAACGGGTGCTGCGCGAGCAGGGTGTCGCGCCAACGGTGGTCGCGGGGCACTCGTTGGGCGAGTACGCCGCGCTGGTTTCGGCCGGGGTGCTTGCGTTTGCCGACGCGGTGCGGGCGGTCCACGCGCGCGGGCAGCTTATGCAGGAAGCCGTGCCCGCCGGTGAGGGTGCGATGGCGGCGGTGCTGGGTCTAGACGCAACCGCGATGGCGGGCGTGTGCGCTGCGGCTCAGGCCGAGACCGCGGAGGTAGTGGCAGCGGCGAACCTGAACGCGCCGACGCAGATTGTGATCTCCGGGACGGTGCGGGCGGTGGAGCGTGCGAGTTCGCTGGCCAAGGCGGCGGGCGCGAAACGGGTGGTGCCGCTGCCGGTCAGCGCCCCCTTCCATTGCGCGCTGATGCAGCCCGCACAGGACCGGCTTGCACCCTTGCTGGCGGAGCTTGCCTTTGCGGACGCGGCGATCCCTGTGATTCCGAACGTGCTGGCGCGCGGGGAAACCGGCGGGCCCGCGCTGAGGAAGGCTTTGGTGCGGCAGGTGACAGGCGCTGTGCGGTGGGTCGAGTCGATGCAAGCGCTGCGCGATGGGTTTGAGCCTGCGTTCTGGATTGAGGTAGGGCCGGGCAAGGTGCTGGGCGGCCTGCTGCGTCAGATCGATCGCGCCCAAAACGCGTTGAACGTGGAAGACGCGCAGAGCCTGGAAGCGGCCGCAAAGGCGCTTGCCGTAGTCACGAGCTGAACGCTCGAAAAGGGGACTCGCATGACGCCCGATCTGCTGCCGATCGCCGAAGTTGCCGCAAAGCTGGGGATGCCTGAAAAGTACTTTGAGCAGGTGAGCCGTTATGGAGCGAAGGTGAAGCTGGGCTTGCTCGAAGACCCGGCGTTTCCCCGCCGGGGCAAGTTGATTCTGGTGACGGCGACGACGCCCACTGTCTCGGGCGAGGGTAAAACCGTGACCTCCATCGGCCTGACCCAGGGTTTGGAGCACGTGCTGCAGGGAACGGGTAAACGGGTTGTGCTGTGCTCTCGGGAGCCTTCGCTGGGCCCGGTGTTTGGGATGAAGGGCGGGGCCGCGGGCGGCGGACGCTCGCAAGTGGAGCCGAGCGAAAAGATCAACCTGCACTTCCACGGCGATTTTCACGCGATTACCTCCGCGCACAACCTGCTGGCGGCGCTGGTGGACGCGCATATCTTCCATGGCAACGAGCTCGGGATCGACCCGGCGACCGCGACCTGGCCGCGCGCGCTCGACATGAACGACCGCGGGCTGCGACGGATTACGACCAACGTGACCGGGCCTGCAAAAGATGGTGGTTCGGCGCGCGAGGGCTCGAACCAGCGCGCGGGGTTTGTGATTACGGCGGCCTCGGAGATCATGGCGATTCTCGCACTGGCGCGCGACCGCGACAATTTGCGCGAGCGGCTGGGGCGCATCATTGTGGCCCAGAATAAGAGCGGCGAGCCTGTGCGCGCGAGCGAGCTCGACGCGGTCGGGCCGATGATGGCGCTTCTGGCCGAGGCGATCGAGCCGAATTTGGTTCAGACCACCGAAGGAACGCCCGCGTTTGTCCACGCGGGGCCGTTCGCGAATATCGCGCATGGGACTTCCAGCGTGGTTTCGCAAGATATGGCGCTGCGTTTGGCGGATTACGCGGTGAACGAGTGCGGGTTTGCGTCCGACCTGGGCCTGGAAAAGTACATGGACATCGTGACGCGCGAGTCCGGGATCGAGCCTGCTGCGGCGGTGCTGGTGACGACCGCGCAGAGCCTCAAGAATCAAGGCCGGGCGATGGCCGCGTCAGGCGATGCGGATGATTTGGATCGCGGGTTCGCCAACCTTGCCAAACACGTCGCAATCCTGCGCGGGTTCGGGCTGCCGGTCGTGGTGGCGATCAATCGGTTTCCCAAGGATACGGACCAAGAGCTCGCGCGGCTGAAGGGTTGGTGCGACGGGCACGGGCTCGCGAGCGCGTTTACAGAGGCTTTTACGCGCGGCGCGGAGGGCGCGGCCGAGCTGGCGCGGGCGGTGCTCGCGGCGGCGGATGGCCCGGCGCCTGAGCTGAAGCCGACCTATGCGCTGGAAAGCTCGCTTGCAGACAAGGTCGAAGCGGTCGCGACGAAGGTGTACGGAGCGGACGGGGTGGACTACTCGGACGCGGCCCGCGCGGCGCTGGCGCGGTTTGCGAGGTGGGGTTTTGGGGCGGTTCCGGTGTGCATAGCCAAGACGCAGTACTCGCTCTCGGACGACCCCAAACTTGCGGGCGCGCCCACGGGCTGGCGCTTGCGTGTGACGGATGCTTCGCTGTCGGCGGGCGCGGGGTTTGTGGTCGTGATCGCGGGCAACATGATGCTGATGCCGGGGCTGCCGAAGGCTTCGCGCGCGGCCGGGATCGACGTGGACGCCGAGGGCGAGATCGTGGGTCTGCGCTAAACTGCAGGCGCGGTTTCGGGCGTGACGACACGAGGCCTATGCGTGCCGGCTCGCAAAAAAAGTTCGGTTAGGCCTGTTCTTGAGGCGAGCATTCGCCGATAGAGTAAACGTAAAGATGGTTAGAATGCGGGAAGTTCAGGCACATTCGCTTTTGTTTCGCTACAATGGAAGAATATGCCTTCTTCGGCCAAGAGCGTAGCAAATGAGTTTCTGGAGCTCGCGAAGGACTCGGGCGAGAAAATCTCCCCGATGAAGCTTCAAAAGCTTGTCTATTTTGCCCATGGCTGGTTTTTGGCGCTTACCGGACAGTCGCTAATTGACGAGCGCATTCAAGCATGGCAGTTTGGTCCAGTGATTCCAGAGCTTTATCATGAGTTCAAGGCTTTTGGAAACGGGCCTATTACCGTTGTTGCTAGCGACGTACGGTGGACGCCAGCGTTGAGTATTTACAATCCCCAGTTGCAGGACTGCGATGGAAACGAGGATGTTGGATATGCACGTGATGTAATCAGGAAGACCTGGGAAGTTTATAAGCTATATAGCGCGGTACAGTTATCAAATGCCACGCACGTAGATGGTAGTCCATGGGCAGAAACGTACGTCCAAGGCAATCGCAGCCGAGTGATCGACGATTCCCGAATCAGAGATTATTTTGAAAAGCTAGCAAACCATGGCTGACCCGGGCCATGAAATTGATCCGCCTGCCCAATCGCCCATATCGCTTAAGCTGAATGCCATCAATGCAGCGCAGGTTCAATCGTCTTCCTCTAGTCCTGATGCGCAATCGCGGGAAGAGCGAGAAGGCAATGCGAGGGCGATGGAACAAGCAAGGGTGAAAAGCTTCACCCAGGATACTGATGAGCGAAAAAAGTATGCACGATGGATTTTCTGGCTTGTCGCGAGTTGGATTTTAGCTATTTTCTTAATTCTCATACTGGCAGGCTTTCGGCTCTGCGGGTTTTCCTTTCGGAAAAAGTCTTATTGGCCGCTATTGGCAGTACAACCGTGAATATTCTAGGGGCGCTCTTCATTGTTGTTCGGTATCTCTTCTCGCGAGATGCGAGGTAAGTGAAGGGCTGTAATAACGGCATTGTGTAATTCTAAAGTATTTTACGATAGCTGTTGACTTACGATGTGGAGCCTTCTTTATGCCCTTCCTACTTAAATCCGAGCCGGACAAGTACTCCTTCGACGACCTCATGCGCGACGGCGAAACCGTGTGGGACGGCATCAAGAACGCGCAGGCGTTGAACTCTCTCGCGGCAATGAAGCCGGGCGAAAAGCTGGTGATATATCACTCCAACGTCGGCAAGGAAGCGGTGGGGATAGCGACGGTGGTTTCCGTCGACGCGAGCGACAAGAAGAACCCGATCGTACGGATCAAAGTTGGGAAGCGCCTTAAGCAGCCCAAAACTCTGTCCGCAATGCGCGAGGCCGCGCACTTTCGCGATTCGATCTTGCTCCGGCAGTTTCGTTTATCTGTTGTTCCGCTATCGAACGAGCAATACGAGTGGCTGGTACACGGGTAGCCTACACACGCGTCTCCGCTTCGAAACGCCCCTCCGCGCCTTCAAAGCAGCAGAGGAATTGCTTTAATCCGGGCCGACATATAGCTCGACGGGCGAGAAGCCGATCTCTTTGGTCTTGTGGTCGACGCGCAGGAACAGCGGGGTTTTGCCGCCGTTGATGTCGACGCCCATCACCACTCCGTTGCCGACCGTTTTGGTGATCACGATTTTGTGCGAGCGGATCAGGCCGTAGTCCGAGTTCGGGCCCCAATCCTTGCTGAAGTCGGGGAAGGTGTAGCCGGTGTAGCGGTCGGCGTGTTTGCGCCAGTTCGGGTCGTTGTTCCAGTAGGCGTAGGCGTCGGGCAGGTCCTGCTTCTGGACCAGCGAGAAGAAGTGATTCACACGGTGCTGCTGGGGCCAGTCCCAAAAGATAAAGGAGAGGATCGCGAGCGCGACGAGGGCGCCGAGGGTGATGAGAATGCTGTTGCGGATGACGCGTGCGCGTCGTGCGTCGTAGCGGGGTGCGTCGAGCAGGGTCATCGCTTCTCCTTCATTTTCCAGTTAGACACGCGTGGGCGCGATTGGGTTCCCTATGCGCGACTATAGGTGGTCTCGGCTCGCTCCCGGGCGCGCTCGAGCGCCAGGGCGATGAGGCGGTCGATAAGCTCGGGGTAGGGAACGCCGCTCGCGGCCCAGAGCTTGGGGTACATGCTGATGGCGGTGAAGCCGGGCAGGGTGTTGATCTCGTTGAGGTAAATGCGGCCGTGAGCGCCGGGCTCCATTAGGAAGTCGACGCGGGCGAGTCCGGCGCAGTCGCAGGCTTGAAATGCGCTGAGGGCCATGGCGCGGATTTGCTCTGCCTGCGGGGGCGTGAGTTTGGCTGGAATAACGAGCTGGGAGCCTTCGCTCAGGTATTTGGCTTCGTAGTCGTAGAACTCTTTGGCAGGGACGATCTCGCCGACCACGGAGGCTTCGGGCCGGTTGTTGCCGAGGACGGCGATTTCGAGTTCGCGGGCCTTTCCGAGGCCGTCCGCGCCGCCGCCGATGGCCTGCTCGACGACCAGCTTGCGGTCCCAGCGGGCAGCTTCGGCGAGGGCGGTTTCGAGCTCCTGGCGGTTGTGGGCCTTGCCGATGCCAACGGAGGAGCCGCCGTTCGCGGGCTTGACGAACAGCGGGTACCGGAGCGCTTCCTCAATGGTTGCGATGGCTGTTTCGGGGCTGGACTGCCAGGCGGAGCGGAGCAGGGTAACGTGCTGGGGTATGGGCAGCCCGGCGGAGGCGAACAGGCGCTTCATCACGTCCTTGTCCATGCCGGCAGCGGAGCCCAGCACGCCCGAGCCGGCGTAGGGGATGCCTGCGAGCTCAAGCAGGCCCTGAATGGCGCCGTCCTCGCCGAAGCTCCCGTGGAGCACGGATAGAACAACGTCGAGCGCGACGGCTTCCCGGTGGGCCGCGCCGGTTTGGAACGGCATGAGCCCCGCGCCGGGCTGGGGGGGCATAAGGGTCGCTTCGCCGTGCGCTAGCACCGCGGCTGGGGCGGTGGCTTGCGGGTCCCCGGCGCGCAGGTGCTCGCGTTCCTTTGGCGGCGCGAGCATGAGTGCGGCGTTGCCCGAGGTGACCCAGCGGCCTTGCTTGGTGATGCCGATGGGGACGACCTCGTATTTGTCGCGGTCGATGGCCGCGAGGACGGAAGCGGCGGAAAGCAGGGAAACCTCATGCTCGCCGCTTCTGCCGCCGAAAAG
>CAXTRW010000096.1:6693-10867 GCA_964246765.1 uncultured Acidobacteriaceae bacterium
AAATTCGCACTTCGGGATTAGTCGCCATGAGCTACCTTGTTCTGCTGTTTCTTCTGATTGCCTTTGGTTTCACGACCGTAAACTACCTACTCTCGTTGTTTTCTCGTACAGAGCGCGCGACGCGATGGGGCCGCATGGTGCGGTGGACACGCTCTCCTTGGTCCGCAGTTGGTTTCGCGAGCAAAAGGCGTGTCGTTGCTGTCGCATGGGGCGCTCTGGGGTTTGCGGCAGGTACGATGTCGCAGGCCCAAAGCGCGCACTTTGTCGCCGGACAAAGCACTGTCGGCAGCGGCTTGTCCCACAACTACGGGCTACAGGCGGATGCTGCCGGAAACGTCTACATCGGCGATGCCGGAAACCAGCGAGTGCTGAAAGAAACATTATTCGGCGGAAGCTACACCCAAAGCGTTGTCACGAGTTCGAGCACGCTGGGCCGTGTGGATGGCATCGCGATTGATGCAGGCGGCCAGCTATACCTCGACGGTCACGACTCAGGAGTGATATGGAAGGAGACTCTTTCCGGAAGTATTTATAGCTCGAGTCAAGTGCCTTCAAGCGCTCTTACAAAATCAAGTGGGATCGCGGTTGATGCGAGTGGAAACGTCTACATTGCCGATTCGGGCAATAATCGCATTCTCATGGAAACACCTTCAGGAGCTAGCTATGCCGAGAGCACGATTGCCGGACCGGACCTACTCAACTTCCCGGTTGGGCTCGTTGTCGATGCAGCTGGAAGTGTTTACATCACGGATATGGGCCATAACCGTTTGATCAAGGAAACGCCCTCCGCGCAGGGTTACACCGCGAGTGTGCTGATATCGAGCGGTCTCAATCAGCCTGAACGTTTTGCGCTGGATGCAGCGGGGAACTTCTACATTGCGGATCACAACAATGGACGCGTGGTAAAAGAAACGATTTCGGGCGGAGTCTATATCCAGAGCACGATTCTGGCTGGCTTAAACGATGTAACGGCGGTATCGCTGGATGCAAGCGGAGGTATCTACGTCGCAGACGCAGGTAACAACCGTGTCCTTAAGCTGCAGACCGGTGGGGTGAATATCGGAACTGTGGCTGTCGGAAGCAAGAGCCAGGTTGTGTCGGCGATCTTTGCCTTCGACGCGACCACGACGCTGGGTGCCAAACCTGTCGTGACAACCCAGGGAGCAGCAGGCCTCGATTTCGCGGCTGCCTCCACCGGCACCTGCGCAGCCGGGCAGACTTACCCCGCGGGCGCAACCTGCACCGTTGACGTGACATTTGCACCGACGGCTCCGGGTCTTCGCTACGGAGCTGTCGTGCTGCCGGATAGCTCCGGGAATGCGATCGCGACCGCATACGTCTACGGCACCGGATCGGGGCCCCAGGTAAGCTTTTCGCCTGGCGTTGAAAGTGTTCTGGCAAACGCCCTCTATAATCCTCGCGGTGTTGTGGCAGATAGTCTCGGCAACGTCTACATCGCGGATACGGATCATATGCAGGTGTTAAAAGCGGGTGTATCCGGCGGAACCTACAGTGTGACTCGAGTCACGACGAGCAGTTTGGATTACCCGATTGGGCTCGCGCTGGACGGGGCTGGAAATCTCTACATTGCGGATTGTTTTAACAATCGCCTCCTCAAGGAGTCACTCGCAAACGGAGCCTACGTGGAGACCACCGTCGCATCGGCTGGACTCAAAGCTCCGACTCGCGTGGCGGTGGATGGCAGCGGAAACGTGTACATCGCCGATCTCGGCAATAGTCGCATTTTAAAAGAAACGCCAAACGGGACTGGTTACACCGAAAATGTGATTCCGACCAATGGGATCAAGAATGCAGAGGGTGTCGCCATTGATGCGGCTGGAAACGTCTACATCGCTGACAGCGGAAACAACCGAATTGTGGAAGAGACGGTATCCAATGGCGCTTACACGCAAACGGTTGTTCCGTCCAGCAGCTTGAATTATCCCAAAGACATCGCCGTGGACGCGAGCGGCGCCATCTTCGTCACAGACGTCAACAATAGTCGTATTCTGCGGGAGCAGCCGTCGAGCAGCGGCTACATCGAGACTGTTGTCAGCAACGGATCGTGGAAAGCGGACGGAATTGCGCTCGACGGCCGGGGCAATCTCTACATTGCAGACACCGGCCACTGGCGCGTGCTCAAAGAGGATTTAAGCGATACGCCCAATTTGAACTTCCCCTCCACGGCATTCGGCGCGACGAGCAGCGCGCAGACCGTGACGCTGCAGAATATCGGGAATCAGCCGCTTGCTTTTCCTGCGCCTGCATCCGGCAGCAGTCCAGCAGTGTCCACCAACTTCACGGTTGACGGCAATGCCGCGAACGCCTGCCCGCAGACCGCGGCGGGTGAGCCCGACGGCCCGAGCCTGGCGCCCGGTTCGAACTGCGCGCTTGCGATCCGCTTCGCGCCCACCACGACCGGCAATCTACAGGGCAATGTGGTGATCGGAGACACAAACCTGAACGACCTCCACGCCATGCAGGCGATCTCGGTGACAGGCACCGGTGCAACGGCTCCGGCGAGTCTGGTGCTCACTGCTGCCGCAAGCGCGGTCTACGGCAATGCCGTGCAGGTCAAGGCAGCGGTCACGGACGGCGCATCCACCAGTCCAGTGAACGGGGGCACGGTGGCCTTTTCGGATGGAAGCAGCGCCTTCGCTTCGCAATCCGTGCTGAACGGCATAGCTGTGAGCTCATATCTTGCGCCCCGCGTTGGGAGTTTCACCCTGAGCGGCGCCTTTAGCCCGGCCGACGGCAACACCAGCAAAGCGTCCGGGCAGGCGACCATCCAGATCACGGCGGCTCCTCTGACGATTGCGGCCAGCAATTCGAGTCGCGTCTACGGCTCGGCGAACCCGTTGTTCGCGGGAGCGATTACCGGCGCGGTGAACGGCGACACCTTTACCGAGGCGTTCAAGACCTCCGCGACGGGTGCCTCGCCGGTGGCCAGCTACCCCATCGTGCCTTCGGCGTCTGGCGCGAACCTAGGTAACTACAGTCAGACCGTGCAGAACGGAACGCTCCAGGTCACGGCGGCATCGCTGACCGCGATGGCGGACAATGCAACCCGCACCTACGGCGCGGCCAACCCGCAGTTCACCGGGAGCATGACGGGCGCTGTGAACGGCGATGCACTGGTCGAAACCTTCAGCACCACCGCTACAGCCGTTTCGCCCGTGGCAAACTATGCGATCGTGCCGGCTGTTTCCGGCGCGGCCGCAGCGAACTACAACCCCACGCTCAAGAACGGAATGCTGACCGTAAACCCCGCCGCGCTGACCGTGGCTGCCAACGACGCGGCCCGCATCTACGGCGCAGTGAACCCCGCGTTCACCGGTTCAATCAGCGGCGCGATGAACGGCGAGAGCTTTACCGAGTCATATACCACTTCGGCTGCTTCTGCTTCCCCTGTCGGAACGTACCCCATTGTGCCTGCGGCGAGCGGAGCCGGCCTCAGTAATTACACGCCTACATTCAAAAACGGGACGCTGACCATCGGCCCGGCGGCCCTGAGCTTGACGGCCAACAATGCGAGCCGCACCTACGGCTCGGCGAACCCGACGTTCGGCGGCGCCGTCACGGGCGCGGTGAACGGCGACAGCTTCGCCGAGTCGTTCACAACCGCGGCAACCCCGGCGTCGGCGACCGGCACGTACGCGATCGTGCCCAGCGCCGAAGGCCTCAACCTGAAGAACTACACCCAGTCGGCGACCAACGGGACCCTGACCATCGGCCCGGCGGCCCTGAACCTGACGGCCCAGAACGCGAGCCGCACCTACGGCTCAGCGAACCCGACGTTCGCCGGCGCCGTCACGGGCGCGGTGAACGGCGACAGCTTCGCCGAGTCGTTCACAACCGCGGCAACCCCGGCGTCGGCGACCGGCACGTATGCGATCGTACCCAGCGCGGCGGGTGCGAACCTGAAGAACTACACCCAGTCGGCGACCAACGGGACGCTGACCATCGGCCCGGCGGCCCTGAACGTCACGGCCAAGGACGCGAGCCGGACCTACGGCTCGGCGAACCCGACGTTCGGCGGCGCCGTCACGGGCGCGGTGAACGGCGACAGCTTCGCCGAGTCGTTCACAACCGCGGCAACCCCGGCGTCGGCGACCGGCACGTATGCGATCGTACCCAGCGCGGCGGGTGCGAACCTGAAGAACTACACCCAGTC
>CAXTRW010000097.1:0-10812 GCA_964246765.1 uncultured Acidobacteriaceae bacterium
CGTCCTGGCGTGGGCGGAGCTCCCGGCGGTCCGCCGCCCATGGGCGAAGCGCCCCGCGCGCCGCGGCCCACCGGCCCGCGCGGACGCGGACGCCAGCAGTACCCGAAGAGCAAAGAAGGCCCGATGAAGGGGTTCAATCCGCCGCCGCGGTTTGGCGGCGCGATGCCCTCAAACGAGCCGGTGCCGATCACCCGTAACATCACGGTGACCGAGGGCATCAGCGTGAAGGACCTGGCCGAAAAGCTGGACGTGCGCGGCAAGGACCTGATCGCTTCGCTGCTGATGCGGGGGGTGTTCGTCACGGTGAACCAGTCGCTCGACGGCGAACTGGTAAAGGATGTAGCGCGCCAATTCGGTGCGGAGACTGAGGTCATCTCGTTCGAGGAGGAGATGGCGAACGAGGCGATCGAGAACATCCTGTCTCAGGAGAATATCGACGAACTTGAAGTGCCGCGACCGCCGGTTGTGACCGTGATGGGCCACGTGGACCACGGCAAAACCTCGCTGCTTGACGCCATTCGCGAGACCGAGGTCGCGGCCGGCGAGGCGGGCGGCATTACCCAGCACATCGGCGCGTATAAGGTCCGGATCGGCAAGACCGATTCGCCCGCATTTGGGCGCGAGATTGTCTTCCTCGATACGCCGGGCCACGAGGCATTTACCCGCATGCGCGCCCGTGGCGCCAAGGTCACGGATATCGTCGTGATCGTGGTCGCGGCGGATGACGGCGTGATGCCCCAGACGCTGGAAGCGATCGACCATGCCAAGGCGGCGAACGTACCGATCATTGTTGCGGTCAACAAGATTGACAAGCCGGACGCGCAGCCGGAGAAGGTGAAGCAGCAGCTGGCCGCGCGCGGGCTGCAGCCGGAGGACATGGGCGGGGACACCGTCTTTGTCGAGGTATCGGCGAAAAAGAAGCAGAATCTCGACCTCCTGCTCGAGCTGGTTTGCCTGACGGCGGACCTGGCGAACCTGCGGGCTACGCCGGGCCGCTCGGCGGTGGGGACCGTCATCGAAGCCAAGCTGGACCGGGGCCGCGGCGCTGTTGCCTCAGTGCTGGTGCAGAACGGGACGCTGCGGGCGCAGGACTCGTTTATTGTCGGCAATACCTTCGGTAAGATCCGCGCGATGTTCGACGACCGCGGGAGGGCGATCGAGATCGCCGGGCCTTCGACTCCGGTTGAGATCCTCGGCCTCGAAGCGATGCCGGACGCGGGCGACACCTTCCTGGTGGTGAGTGATCGCGACAAGGCCAAGGGGATCGCGCAGTACCGCAAGCTCAAGGAACGGGAAGCCACGCTGGCGAAGAGCTCGCGCGTGTCGCTGGAAGGGCTGGCGGACCAGATTCGGCAGGCGGGCGTGAAAGATTTGCCGCTTATCCTGAAGGGCGACGTGCAGGGCTCGGTGCAGGTGTTGGCCGATTCGCTGGGCAAGATGTCGACCGAAAAGGTGCGGATCAAGGTCATCCACTCGGGCGTGGGCGCGATTACCGAGAGCGACGTGCTGCTGGCATCGGCGTCAAACGCGATTGTGATCGGGTTCAATGTGCGGCCGGAGCGCAAGGCCGCGGACCTGGCCCAGCAAGAGGCTGTCGAGATTCGGCTGCACTCCATCATTTACGAACTGCAGGATGAAATCCGCAAGGCCATGCTGGGGCTGCTGGACCCGGTGTTCAAGGAGAGCTACCTGGGCCGGGCCGAGGTAATGGAAGTGTTCCGCATTCCCAAGGTCGGCACGATTGCCGGCTGCCGGGTGACGGATGGCTCCCTGCGGCGCGACTCCGAGGTGCGCGTGATGCGCGGCGGCGAGGAAGTGCACAAGGGCAAGCTGCAGTCGCTCAAACGCTTTAAAGACGACGCGCGTGAAGTCTCGAACGGCATGGAGTGCGGCGTGGGCGTTTCCGGCTTCGGAGACCTGCAGGCAGGGGATCTGATCGAGGCGTTCACGACGGAACGGGTGGCAGCGGAGTTGACTTCGGCGTAGGCCGGTCCCGAGTGCCGGAGCTGCTGAAATAGGAAGGGCCGCGAGATTACTCGCGGCCCTTTTGTTGCCCGGCCCGCAATGATCCCCGTTCGGTATACATGCAATCACGAGCGCGCCGTCGCCCGCACGAAACGGGAGCCGCGACCGTGCTTGCGCCGACTTTGGTAACTCCGCACGGTAAGGGATGTTAGTGTGCTGCGCACTTGTCATCTGCTGCTTGACAAGTATGAGATCTCCCACGAAAGAACTATCTGCCCGGAGCGGCATTACCTTCGTGCGGGCATAGGTCAGAAAACGTTATTGCAAACTGTCGGGCAGAGGCGATGATGCATGAACAATCATCACCTAAAGAGGTCTGCTCTTGAACATGTTCGGCCGGATGGCCTTTCTAGCCTGCAGTTTGGCAGCTTTGCCCGCGCTTGCACAAACGAACCTAACAACCTGGCGCTACGACATAAGTCGAGCGGGGCAGAACACTGCGGAAACGCAGCTCACCCCAACGAATGTGAACCAGAGCAGCTTCGGCAAACTTTGGTCCTACGGCGTGGACGGCTATGTCTACGCGCAGCCCTTGTATGTATCGGGAGTAAGCACCGCGGCCGGGAAGCGCAATGCGGTATTCGTCGCGACCGAGCACGATAGCGTGTACGCCTTTGATGCGGATCAAAATCAGCTGCTGTGGAAAGCAAGCTTGATTGATTCCTTGCACGGCGCCGCCGCCGGCGCGACAACGGTGCCCAGCGCGGATGTGGGTACGCACGACATTGTGCCGGAGGTGGGCATCACGGGCACGCCCGTTATCGATGTCGCGGCCGGCACCCTCTATGTGGTGGCGAAAAGCAAGGAGTCCGGAACCTATGTGCAGCGCCTACATGCGCTGGACCTGGCCACCGGCGCTGAACGGCCGAATAGCCCAGTGGCGATCGCCGGCTCCGCTCCCGGAACAGGCGAGGGCTCCGTGAACGGCACGGTGTCGTTCGTTCCCCTGCTGGGGCTTGAGCGGGTCGGCATGCTGTTGCTGAACGGCCATGTTTATTTCGCGATGGCGTCCCACGGGGATAACGGCCCGTATCACGGATGGGTGTTTGCCTACGACGCGGCGACCCTGCGGCAGACGGGTATTTTTAACACCAGCCCGAACGGCGGCGAGAACGGCGTTTGGGAGTCCGGAGCAGGCCTGGCGGCGGACACGGTCGTCTCCACCGGGCGGCTGTTCCTTTCAAACGGCAACGGTACCTTCGACGCGCACGCGCCCTATACGAACAACATGGATTTCGGCGACGCCATCCAGCGCCTGGATCTCAGCAATGGAGCGCTGGAGGCCTCCGATGAGTGGACGCCTTTTGATCAGGCAAGCCTGAGCGCGTCTGACCTCGATCAGGGCTCGGGAGGCATTCTGATTCTGCCGGACCAACCCGGAGCGCACCCGCATGAGCTCGTGCAGGTCGGCAAAAACGGACGCATTGAGCTTTTGGATCGGGACTCGCTCGGCGGCTTCGACCCAAATGCAGACCACGTCGCCCAGGAGATCAGCGGGCAAGTTTCCGGGCTGTGGAGCACGCCGGCTTATTGGAACAGCTCGGTTTATTTCTGGGGGAGCGGCGATTCTCTCAAGCAGTTCAGCCTCGCAGGCGGCGTGCTGAGCGCAGCGCCGGTCGCGCTCAGTGCTGCTTACTCCAACTTCCCCGGGGCGAGCCCGGTGGTCACCTCAAACGGCGCCGCGAATGGAGTGCTGTGGGCCATCCGCTCCGACGGCTACAGCAGCAACAGCGCCGCTGTGCTCTATGCGTTCGACGCGACGGATGTGAGTAAGCTGCTCTACGCAAGCAATCAGAACCCGCAGCGGGATGCGGCCGGTCTCGCGGTCAAATTTACAGTGCCGGCTGTGGTGAACGGCAAGGTATATGTCGGAGCCCAGGGAGAGGTCGACGTGTACGGCGAGCTGCAGGCCAGGGCGGAGACCATGGCGGCTCCGACCTTCAGTCCAGCGCCGGGAGCTTACCCTGCTCCGCAAACGATCAGCCTAGCAACCGCAATGCCTGACGCGCAGGTTTACTACACGCTCGACGGCACTCTTCCGACAGCAGCTTCGGCCAGGTACATCGGACCGATCAGCGTCGGGGCGTCCACGACCATCCAGGCGCTCGCGATCTCTCCGGAGCTCGGCAGCAGCGCGGCCGTGCTCGGCACATACACCATCGGCACACCGGCAACGATCGATTTCTCAAATGGATTCGCCTCGGTCGCCGGACTTACTTTGAACGGCAGCGTCGTGCACTCGGATGACAGCCGGATTCAGCTCACAAACGGCGGCTTCTATCAGGCGGGCAGCTTCTTCTGGAGTACGCCGGTAAACATACGCCACTTCGTCACGGATTTCACCTTCCAGCTCTCGGGAACCGCGCCGATTGCCGACGGGATTACCTTTACGATCCAGGCGACAGGGCCCACAGCTCTCGGCTTTGCCGGAGGCGGCCTTGGTTATGGGCCTGACGGCCCGAGTGGTCCGCTCGGCATAGGAAAGAGTCTTGCCCTGAAGTTTGACACCTACGACAACGCGGGGGAAGGGAACGACTCCACAGGCCTGGTCTTGAATGGTGCGTCTCCAACCGGTCCTTCTCTGGACCTAACCGGCTCAGGCATCAACCTCGGCAGCGGCGATATCATGGCCGTCCACGCCACCTATGACGGCTCTATGGTCACGGCTACGCTCAAAGATACATTGACGGGCGCCAGCGTGACCGGAACCGCGGTCGGAGACATGACCCAAGTGCTGGGCGGCACGAACGCCTACATTGGCTTCACCGGCGCGACCGGAGGGTTGACATCCAGCCAGAAGATCCTTACTTGGACATTTAACTCGCTGCCATAACTTCGCATGCGTGTTCGGTCCAAGAAACGGAGGGAAAGGCGGGGGTTCGACGCGAACTTCCGCCACTAATACCAGCGCAAATATCGAAAGAGCCCCAACAGGCCGACCGTCAGCAGCGCCGTGAATAGGAGCACAATCTCCGCCGCATAGCGGGAGTGTACAAACGGCAGCCCGCTCACATTCATGCCGTATATGCTGCTGATGACGAGGGCGGGGAGGGCTACGGTGGAGAGCACGGTGAGGACTTTCATGACTTCGGTGGAGCGGTTGGCGGTGCTGGAGAGGTAGACGTCGAGGGAGTTGTTGAGCAGGTCGCGCTGGGTTTCGACGGTGTCAAGGAGGCGGGAGAGGTGGTCGTAGAGGTCGCGGAGGTAGAGTTGGTGCTCGCTGCTCATGGGGATGTCCGTGTCGCGCTGGAGGTGCATGGCGGCGTCGCGGGTGCTGCCCAGGAGGCGGCGGGCGTTGACGAGCTTTTCCTTGAGGGCGAAGATATGCGCGAGGGTGTGGCGGCCGGGGGAGACGACGCGGTCTTCGAGGGCGTCCAGCTCGTCATCGAGTGCGTCGATGGCGGGGAAGTAGGAGTCGACCAGCGAGTCGAAAACCAGGTAAAGCAGGCGCACGGGGTTGCCGCAATCGCGCTCGGTTTCGGCGCGGCGCAGGGTTTCGGCGATGGCCGGCTCGGCGGTATCGGCGATGACGATGAAGAACTTTTGATCCGCGGGGCAGTCCTGCCCGTGGCTGGCGAAGAGCACGATTTTGCGCTTGAGCGGGGCGTCTTCGTTGGCGGGCGTGCGGAAGGTTTTTAAGAGCGCAAAGGTGTAGTTGCGCGCGCCTTCCACCTTGACGCGCTCGCCGTCGCTGCGGGCGTCCTCGATGTGCAGCGGGTGAAGGTGGAAACGCCCCGCCAGCACGTCCAGTTGCGGATCATCCGGACGCATCAGGTGTATCCAGGCCAAGGCGAGCTCTCCCTCGCAGGAGCTTATCAGCATTGCCCTCCGGGTAAAGCTACAATCGGCGCATGGCGGCTTTCGATCTCCAAGCGGTGCAGGCGGCGCTTCGCGAGCAAAGTGTGGATGCGTGGCTGTTCTATGACCATCACGGGCGCGATCCGCTCGCGTATCGCATCCTCGGGCTCCCGACGGCGCACGTGACGCGGCGCTGGTATTACCTGGTTCCCGCGAATGGCGAGCCGCGCAAGCTGGTGCATCGCATTGAAGCGGGGCGGCTGGACGGGCTGCCGGGCGAGCGCGTTTTGTACTCGTCGTGGCAGGAGCTTGAACAGGAGCTAGAAGCGATACTCGGGGGCGTGGAGCGGGTTGCGATGCAGTATTCGCCGCGCAACGCGATCATGTATGTCTCGATGGTGGACGCGGGCACGGTCGAGCTCTTGCGGAGCTGGGGCAAGGAGATTGTGAGCTCGGCAGACCTGATCAGTCAGTTTGAGGCGGTGCTGACCGCGAACCAGATCGCGAGCCACTACCGGGCGCAGCGCGCGCTGGACGGGATCGTCCCGGCGGGCTGGCAGTGGCTGCGCGGGGAGCTGGACGCGGGGCGCGAGCCTACGGAGTTCACGATGCAGCAGTGGCTGCAGCAAGCCATGCAGCGCGAGGGCCTGATGTGGGAGCATGGGCCGAATGTTTCAGTGAACGAGAACAGCGCGGACTCTCACTACGAGCCTTCAGCCGAGCGCGCGCGGGCGATCCGCGACGGAGATTTTCTGTTGCTCGACATATGGGGACGCCGGGACGAGCCCGGCTCAGTCTGGTACGACATTACCTGGACGGGCGCTGTGGGGCGTGGGCCGAGCGAGCGGGAGCTTTCCGTGTTCGCCGCTGTTCGAAACGCCCGCGACGCGGCGATTGCTGTAGTGAGGGCCGCCTTTGCCGCCGGGCGCGCCGTAGCCGGGTGGGAGCCGGATGCAGCCGCTCGCGCGGTGATCGTGCAGGCCGGGTTTGGGGCGCAGTTCACCCACCGAACCGGGCACAATATCGCGACCGAACTGCACGGAGCGGGCGCGCACCTGGACGACCTGGAAACGCACGATGAGCGCCGCATCCTGCCGCACACCTGCTTTTCGATCGAGCCGGGGGTGTACCTCGACAGCTTCGGCATCCGGAGCGAGGTCAATATGATCACGTCCGCGACGGAGGCCGTGGTGACCGGGCGTGTGCAGCAGGAGCTTGTGCGGATTTGAGCTTTCGCGACCGCATCGGCGCATGGTGCGGTCTGGGCTGCCTGCAGTTTTTCGTCTGCGAGCAGCTGGCGCGGCTTGGCTGGCCCGGGCACTACAGCTTGCGGCTGCACTTCATCAGCGATCTCGGCGAGCAAAGTTTGTGCGCCGGGCACACGGTGATGAACGCATCGTTCGTGGCGCAGGGTGTGCTGATCGCGGGCGCCGCGCTGCTTCTGCCAAGGCGGCTCGCGCCGGGCGCGTGGATCCCCTTGGCTCGCGTGCTGTTTGTTGCTGCCGCGCTTGGGGTTTCCTTGGTGGGCTGGGCGCCCGCGGATGTGAATGGGAATCTGCACGTCGCAGGGGCGCAACTGCATTTTGCGGCGAGCAGCCTGGGGATGCTGGTCTGGGGCTTTGCCGGTCGGGGCAGGCAGGCCAGGTTTGCGCTCTGCGCCGCGGCGGTTGCCATTGCGGGCGATGCCCTCCTCGTCCTGGGCGGCGGTCCGGCGCTCAATTTGTTCGGTCCGGGTGTGGCGGAACGAATGGCCGCCTATCCGCTCCCGCTATGGCTGGCCTGGACGGGCTGGGCGACCCTTTCTTGCGAGTGATTTATAGTCGAAGCGATGCCTGAAACTCGTCAAGGCCCTCCAGTTTCCGCCGCCCTGCTTTTGGGTTGGCTCATCCCCGGCGCGGGTCACCTGCTTACCCGCCATTTTGTGCGCGCGCTGTTGTTGTTTTTCGCTATTTCACTGCTGTGGTGGCTGGGGATCGCGATGAACGGGCGGCTGTACCTGCCCGGCGGCGCAGACCCGCTCAGCCTGCTGGGCTTCGTCGGCGACTTGGGCTCCGGGCTGTTCTACGTGATCGGGTTCGCGGGTGGGTTGGGGCGCAGTGTGGTTCAGGTAACTACCGCCGACTATGGAACCAAGTTCATCGTTGTAGCGAGCCTGCTCAACGTGATTGCCGCGGTGGATGCGCACAACCTGCGGATCGGTCGCAAGCAAAGCGGGGCGGCCCTGTGACTCTGGCACTTTCGCACTTCGCCTCCGTGCTCCTGTTCGCCAGCTGCGCGTCGGTGGTGTTCGGCATCACCCAGCGAACCACCACGCGGGCTATGGTCCGCTACGGGGTTGCGTGTTGGGCGGCGTTTGTCGGCTCAGTCATCGTGGTGAGCTGGCTGATGTATCTGGTCCGGCGTTAAATGCAAAACGAGCGGTTGTGAGCTTTCGCTGGCGAGAACCAGGTTGCAAACGCGAGAACCGAGGCATTCGTTCCGACGGCTCGGAAGTTGATCCTTAACTACCGGAGTGCAGAACCGGACCGATCGGTCGCGGCTTCCCTGCGCGCGCGCCCGTCCAGACCATCGCGTTGAAGCTGTGGCGGTCCCGGAAGCCGGCCCGCCGGTACAGCTCGATCGCGCGGTCGTTACCGCCGGTTACGGTCAAGGACAATTTCCCGAAGCCGCGCCGCGCCAGCGTAGCCGCCGCGACCTCGAGCAGCAGCAGGCCCAGCCCCGACCCTCGGGCTCGCGACGCGACGCACAGTTGGGTTACATGCTCCACACCCTCGCGCACCCGCGAGCACAGGATCAGCCCGGCCAGAGCGCCGGTTGCCCGATGCACCAGCACGTGCGAGGCTTCGCGGTCGAAGATGCCGCAGCCTGGGAACCGAATGATGTTGTGCAGGAAGCGCAGCGAGCCTGCGACCGAGCGGTACTGGTCGTTGATGGTCGCGTCCAGGTGCCCTTCATAGGCGTGCGCGATCAGCGGCCCGGCCAGGTTGAAGTCCGCGTCTTGCCAGCTGCGCAGTTCCAGTCCCTGCGCCGGAAGCGCCCTCAGCCGCTCGGAATCTTCGCGCAAAGCGCAATCCTGGAGTTGTAGGTCCATGAAAATGCGCCGGTACACCCCGAACCCGGCCTCCCGAAACAGCTCGGCATGCAGCTCGTGCGAGTGAAGCAGCAGCTGCGACTCGATACGCTCGACGCCGGGCGAGTTTTTCAGGAGCGCGAATAGGTGTTCAAGCAGTTTCCGCTCGATCTCTTCGGCCGAATACCCGTACCGGCTGTCATCGAGCGCGAACACGTCGCCGATGACGGCCTTGCGGTCTTCGTACACACAGAATGCGTAACCGACCACCCGGCCGTGCTCGACCGCGACAAAGCCCGGCAGTACGCGGGCCTCGAGATACTGCACCAACAGGTTGGTCGATGCGCGGTAGTCCCAGTCGAGCCGCTCGGCCCACACGCGGTTTTCCGCGTCCAGCACGGGGCGCAGGCTGGTGGGGGCAAAGTGCCGCAGATCGAGGATATCCAGCTGCGGCGCGGCGATCTGTGCGGGCGAGGTCATGCGTGTAACCCTGATGGGAAAAGAATACGCTTCCTTGAGGGTTATCCATGGCGGCCGGCGCCTCTGTCAAGGCTGCGCCGCACCGACTCGATACACAAGCAGGTCCTGCTCGGGAACGGTAAACAGCAGTTGGTACCGCCGTCCGGCCAGGCGCTTGGGCAGTTCGCGCACAAACGGCTCGCGCGAAACCAGGATGTGCGCCTCCGAGGGCACGGGATTGCGGTCGTAATCGGCTACTCGGCGGTTCCGGTAGAACGACAAACCGTATTCCACATCGCGGCGCACGCGAAACACGGCCACGGTGCCCGGTTGCGGCGAAATCCGGTCGAGCGCGCGCGCCAGCGGCCGCGGCGAATACGTCAGGTCGAGCAGGCGAATCGTTCCCTTGCTGCCGGCCGCCGCCGGAATGCCGAACACCGGGCCCACTCCGAAGATGAATAGGAGCAGCACCAGCATGGGCGCCAGCGTCGCCGCCCGTAGGCGCGGCAGGCCGAACCGGGCGACGCTGACCAGGATCAGCACGGCCGCGCCCAGGCCCGCCATGGCCGCAGACAGGGCGACCCGAGCCGGGGGATGAAGCGCCTCACCCTGCGCCAGAAAGCTGGGCGCCAGCAGCACCGCGGTGGTAAGCAGCCCGGCCAGCAGCGCGTGGCCGCCCAGCAGCCAGGGCGAAAGCCCCCGGGCCCGTACCCGGTTCAGGTAGTCGCCGGTAAGGATCGTCAACGGCGGGATGGAGGGAAGGATATAGCCGGGCAGCTTGGATTCCGACGTGGTGAAGAACAGAATGGGAAGCAGGGCCCAGATGACCAGGAATTCAGGAAAGGCGTCGCCCGCGCGCTGAAAGCCCCGGTAGTGGCCCTTGGCGCCGCGCGCGCGCCACTCCGCGATGCTTCCGCGGACGGCGGAAATAAATGCCGCGACCGAAAGGACCGCCCACGGCAGCAGCGAAAGCAGGACTACGGGCAGGTAGTACAAGAGAGCGTGTTCGTGCTCAAAGCGATTGGTGGCGAAGCGCTCCAGGTTGTGCTGGAGGAAAAACACACGCAGGAAGTTGGGGTTGCGCCGCTGCACCGCGATGAACCAGGGCAGGACCATGGCCAGGTACAGCACCGCGCCCGGCCACCAAAGAGTGCGCCGGAGCAGCCCCCACTCCCGCCGCAGCGCCGCGAACGCAAAGATGATGAGCAAGGCGAGAAACGGCGCGACCGGACCTTTGGCCAGCGTCGCCGCCCCGATAAAGAAATACAGGTCAAACAGCCAGAACTTCGAACCGGTTTCGTACCAGGCATACCAGCCCAGCATCGCGATGCCGAACGGCGCGGCCAGCTGCATGTCGGTGGAAGCGCCGCGCGCGAAGCTCAGGATTCCGGCGCAGGAGGCGGTCAAGAGCGCGGCGTCGAGCTGGCCGCCGGGCCGGAACCGCTTCATGTGCAGGTAGA
>CAXTRW010000098.1:0-9413 GCA_964246765.1 uncultured Acidobacteriaceae bacterium
TGTCGAGTGAGTCCTTGCGGGCTTCGCGCGGGATGCGGATGAGCTCGGCGGGGTCGATCGAGTAGCGGTTATGGGCGGAGTCGGTGCGGGTGTTGCCGGCGCGCACGGCGGACTCGACGCGGTTGCCTTCTGGGCTGGCATGGCCGAGGAGCACGCCGCAGCACTCGTGGGGGTAGGTTTCTTCGCCGTGGGCGCGGAGGGTGTTGTGGACGAGTTGCGTAAGTTTCACTTTTCCTCCCAGAAGCGTTCACTGAGGTATTTGTCGGCGGAGTCGCAGAGAATGGTGACGATGACGGCTTCGCGCCCGGCTTGTTCTTCGGCGATTTGCAGCGAAGCGGCGATGTTGCCGGCAGCGGAGACGCCCACCAGCAGGCCCTCTTCGCGGGCGAGGCGGCGGGCCATGGCGTGGGCGCGCTCGGTTTCCATTTCGAGATTGCGGTCGGCGAGCGTGGGGTCGTAGATGCGGGGGACGATAGCGGTGGGCATATGTTTGAGGCCTTCGAGGCCGTTAAAAGGCGAGTCGGGCTGCATGGAAATGCACTGGACGCGCGGATTGAGTTCGCGGAGTCTTCGCGTTGTGCCCATAAAGGTGCCGGAGGTGCCGAGGCCGGCGACGAAGTGGGTTATGCGGCCTTCGGTTTGGGTCCAGATTTCGTTGGCGGTGGTGCGGTAATGGGCAAGCCAGTTGTTCTCGTTGGAGTACTGGTCGGCGTAGAAGTATTTTTCGGGCTCGGCAGCGGCGAGTTCACGTGCCTTTCGAATTGCGCCATCCGACCCGTCGCCGGGGTCGGTCCAGACTACATTTGCGCCGTATGCGGCGAGGATGCGCTTGCGCTCCGGGGAAACGTTGGTGGGCATGCAGAGGGTGACGGGGAAGCCCATGGCGGCGCCGAGCATGGCGTAGGCGATGCCCGTGTTGCCGGAGGTCGCGTCGAGCAGGTGCTCGCCTGACTCTGGGAGAATACGGCCCTGGGCCTGCGCGGCCTGGACGATGGCGGTGGCGGCGCGGTCCTTGACGCTGCCGCCGGGGTTGGTCCACTCGGCCTTGCCCAGAATCTGGACGCCGGGCAGGTGCGCGGTGAGCTTGCCCATGCGGATGAGGGGAGTATTTCCGGCACGCGCATGGGGGAGCGTCCCGAGCAAGCCGGTTGTGGGGTCGGTTTCGCGGATGGGGAGCGTGCCTGTGCGCATCTCTTCCTTTTTGAATGGGGCTGCATTGCTTCGGGGCGGGAGCGTGTGCGACAGTCATTCAATGTAGCGTCGAAGCGGAAAGTGGTGTCCCATGCTGAAGAACAACACGAAGCTGCCTAGTTTCGATGAGTCCCTTGCCGCTCTGCGCGGCTACAAGTTCGATGTGTCTGCGCCGGGCGCGGTCGCAAACATGCCTGGTTCGGTGCGGATCGCGAAATACGGCTGCGCCGCGGTGATGGCGCCGGGCAAAGGTGTGCCGACGACGGTGGTGCGGGGCGGCTTGCTCTTGAACGGCGAGGTCGCGCATATTCTCGACCGGGGCTACCAAAAGTTTGTCAAGACGTCGAAAGGCGAGCGGGCGGCGACGGCGGACGACCTGAAGGCGCTGCACCGGTTCAACGAGGAGCTGCGGCAGGCCGTCGGCGGCATTTCGCTCTACAACGAAGCCATGGGCGCGGTCAGCGACGAGTATATGTACGACCGGGTGAAGGGGCGCAATCTGCCGGAAGCGGATCGACCCGTGCCTGCGTGGGAGCGCCCGGTTGGGCCGGGCACGCCGGGCGAGGTTTCCTGAAGCTGCTGGATCAGCTGTTGAGGTCAGGGGAGGGCGCGATGGCAACGACGAATCTGGTTCCGTTAGAGCTGTACCTGCACACCGTGTACGAGCCGGACGCCGACTTTGTGGACGGCGAGATTGAGGAGCGGTCCGTGGGGGAGGATAGTCATTCTGCATGGCAGGACGCCATAGCTTACTGGTTCCGGATCCACGCGCGGGACTGGAATGTCCGTGTGCGTCCTGAGCTCCGGGTCCAAACCGGAGCGACCCGTTTTCGCGTGCCGGACGTTGCGATCCTGGATGCTTCGCTGCCGCGTGAGCCGATTGCGAGAAATCCGCCGCTGGCTGTCTTTGAAGTGTTGAGCCCGGAGGACCGCCACAAGCGGCTGATACGCAAGCTGGGCGATTACGAACAGATGGGCATTCCGGCTATTTGGGTCATTGACCCGGAAACAGGCGTTTGCGAGCGGTTTGAAGGCGGGCAACTCGTCCGGCGCGAAGAGTTCAGCCTGGCGGACAGAGGAATTGTGTTTTCCATGGCGGAAATAGCCGGGCTGGTCTCCTAGGGCCTTCAATCTCGGGCGGACTTGGCGCGCTCGCGCTGGAGCTCGCGGTAGGCTTCGCTCTTGCCCAGGCCGCGTTCGCGGGCGGCGCGTTTGAGAGCGGTTTTTTCGTTCAGGGCTTCCGTGGCCTGGAGCTCGGCGACGCGCTGGGCCATGGTTTGGGTCCCGGTTGGGGCGCTTCCCGGAGTGATTTGGAGGAGCAGGACCATTTCGCCGCGGACTCGGTCGCGGGCGGCAAGGGCCTCGCGCACATCCCCCGCTGTGCCGCGCAGGAACTCTTCATGGAGCTTGGTGAGTTCGCGGGCCAGGGCGACGCGGGCGCGCGCGTCGAACACGGCGTCGATGTCGGCCAGGGTGTCGAGAATGCGGTGCGGGGCTTCGTAGAAGATGTGTGTGCCTGCGGGCGCGGTCTGGGCTAGAGCTTCGAGGGCGGTGCGGCGCGCGCCGGATTTTTCCGGAAGGAACCCGTGGAAGGTGAACGGCTCGGTATCGAGACCGGAGGCGCAAAGGCCGGCTAGGGCGGCGTTGGGGCCGGGAATGGGGAAGACCGGGACGCCGGCGGCGACGGCGGCGCGGGTGATGAGGGCGCCGGGATCGGAAATGGCGGGGGTGCCGGCGTCGGAAACCAGGGCGATGCGCTCGCCGGCCTGGAGGGCGGGGATAAGCTCCGCGGCGCGGGCCTGCTCATTGTGCTCGTGAAGGCTGACAAGCGGTTTGTGAATGTTATACGCAGCGAGGAGCTTGGCGGTTTGGCGGGTGTCCTCGCAGGCGATGCGGTCGGCCGAGCGGAGGACGCGGAGAGCGCGCAGGGTGATGTCTTCGAGGTTACCGATGGGGGTGGAAACCAGGTACAGGCCGGGAGCGAGCGGGGCGGAACTCGGGTCGGGCTCGACAGCTGGGCCGATTTCCGGGCCGGACGGTTCGTCGTTCATGAGCTTACAGGCCGCCGCCGCCGCCGGCAGCGCGAAGTTTGCGGCTTTCCAGCAGGGGCGCCATGCTTTGGCGGAGGTTTTGCAGGGTGACCATGCCGAGAACGCGGCCGTTCTCGTCGGCGACCGGGATCATGCCGACGCGGCCTTCCCTCATGCGGCGGATGGTGGTGCCGAGCGAGTCCTCGGGGGCGGCAACCAGGAAGTTGCGGGCCATGACGGATTGCACATAGCCGTTGCCCTGGGCGCGAAGCGAGGCGAAGATGGCGCTGCGGGAGACCACGCCGACGATTTCGTCGTGACGCACCACGGGGAAGTCGTCCTGGAGCGAGTGCACGGCCTTCTCCAGAGCGTCGCCGAGGGTGTCGGAGGGGGACACGGCGATGAAGTTGCGGAGCATGATGTCGCGCATGGAGACGGTATCGACCACGGACTGGAACACGGCGCCCTGGTCGTCGAGCTGCGCGCCGACCGCGACGAAAAAGCCGACGACGAGCAGCCAGGGGCTCGCGTCCATGGCCAGGGGGACATTAGGGAAGAGCAACAGGCCGATGCCGAGGGCGACCGCGAAGGAGCCCAGCATGCGGCTGAGGCTCACGGCGGCGCGAGTGGCCTCCTGCGCGCCGTGGCGAGCAATGGAGTGGTCGCGGAGCAGCCTACCTGCGTCGAGCGGGAACACGGGGAGGAGGTGAAGGGCGCCGAGCGCGAAGTTGAGCCACACGGCGGAGCGGAGCAAGTGCGCGGGGGTGACGAGTGGATGGGCCAGCAGCGCGACCCCGGGGCTGTCGCCGAGAAGCAGGCCCACAAGGATGCCGGCGACGGCGAAGTTGGCCACGGGGCCGGCCAGCGCCAGGGTGTAGCGGGCCTTGGGCTTGCGGGCTTCCCCTTCCGCTTCGGGGTCCAGCGGGGAGGAGAGACCGCCGATGGGCAGCAGCAGCACAGAGCGGAGCCCGATGTGAAACGCGGCCGCGGCGAGCGAGCGCGCGGCTTCGCGGACGCACACGGCAAACAGCAGCAGGAGCCAAAGTACGGTTCCGCGCCAGCCGCCCAGGCCGGTGGAGCCGGTCAGCGCGTAGGCGACCAGAAGCAGCGCGAGAAAAAGCCAGTGGATGCGCAGCTCCACGCCGAAAGGCTTGCTGAGGGAAAAGGTCCAGGCTCGCACGGGTTCGCTGTCGGTCCTTTCCGGGCCTTGAAGGCCTGCGGTGATTGTAGACGGACGCCGCTTAGGATGGAGGTATGCGGATCATTGCGGGGGAGTTCCGGTCGCGCACGATCGAGACGCCGCGCGGGTGGGCGACGCGGCCGACCTCGGACCGCCTGAGGGAAACGCTGTTCAACGTGCTGGGTGGCCGGGTGGCCGGGGCGCGCTTTCTGGACCTGTACGCGGGCTCGGGCGCGAACGGGCTGGAAGCGTTGAGCCGGGGGGCGCGGGAAGCGGTGCTGGTGGAGCGGGCCGCGCAGGCAGTGGAGGCGATCCGGAGCAACGTCGCGGCGCTGGGGGTCGGGTCGCGGGCGCGGGTGGAGACAACCGCGGTGCGGCCGTGGCTGGCGCGCGCGGCGCGGGGCGGCGGGGTTCCCTTCGATCTTGTGTTTCTGGACCCGCCGTACGAGGACGCCCGAGAGTACGCCGCGACGCTGGAAGCCCTGGGCGCGCCGGGAACGCCGTTGCTGGCGCCTGGCGCGCTGGTGGTGGCTGAACATCGGCGCTTGCGGACAGGTGCGGAGTGGGCCGCGGGAGGGTTGCGGGAAACTCGTTTGCTGGAGCAGGGCGACGCGGCGCTGCGGTTTTTTGAGATGGTGGGTTGAAATGGGACACAATGCCGGACCAAGGTGTGGCATAATGGCCGTATGGGATTCATGGGGAGAGGTTTGCCATCGGTGAGGTTGGATTACGCAAATGTCGAAGCGGGGATTCCTCTGGCGACAGTGGGTGCGTTTGCGGCGGCCTCAGGAGTGGAGTTCGCGGATATTTACGATACGGTGATCCCGGCGCGGACGCTGAAGCACCGGCGGGCCCGGCACGAGCCTTTGTCGCGGGACGAATCGGACAAGCTGGCCCGTCTGGTGCGGATTTTTGAGCAGGCGGCGGCGGTGCTGGGGGACGCTCCGCGGGCCAATGCCTGGCTGCACGCGCCGAAGCGCAGGTTCGCGGACCGCACACCGATGCAGATGCTGCGCACGGAGGTAGGTGGCCGCATGGTGGAAGATATGCTGGGGCAGATAGAAAGCGGCTTTTTCGCGTAAGTGGCCGATCTTTGGCGCATCAGCGAGTTCCAAACGTTGAACGGCGAGGGCGGTCTGCGCTACGCGGGTCGCTGGCACAGCGCGGGGCGACCGATCGTGTACCTGGCGGAGTCTCCGGCGGGCGCGCTGATGGACGTGCTGGTGCACCTTGAGCTCAGGCCCGACGACCTGCCTCCGGCATACACACTGCTGCGGGTCGCCGTGCCGGACGAACTAGCGCCGCGAGCGATCGACCCTCCGCCCGGCGAGGGCTGGAGAGCGGCTTTCGCGGTCACCCGCGAGCTCGGGGACAGGTGGCTGAAGGGCGGGGAAGGCGCGCTCGGGCGAGTGCCGTCAATTCTGCTGCCGCACACCTGGAACGTCCTGCTGAACCCGCTCCATGCGGATGCGGCGCGGGTGGAGGTGGCCGAAGCGATGCGGGCGCAACTGGATACGAGGCAGCTGCGGTATCTGGAAAGCTGAAGCTACCGCGGTGCTGCCCGGAAGTGCTCCCAACCGCCGGGCCGGAGGGGTGAGCGGGCGCCGTCCGGGCCGATGAGGGTGACGGGGGCGGAGCGCTTGGCCGGGGGCAGGATGCGGCCGATGCGGGTAATGGGGACGCCGCCGATGGCGCTCGGAATCTTTGCGGACGGGCCCGCGGTAAACAGCAGCTCGTAATCCTCGCCGCCGTGCAGCGCCAGGGCGAGCGGGTCCGACGAGGTCTGTGTAAGCGGGTGAATGGGGATGCGGGCGCTTTCAACCTCCGCGCGGACCCCGGATGCTTCGCACAGATGACCCAGGTCGGTAGATAAACCATCGCTCAGGTCGATCGCGGCGGTGGCCTGCGGGCGCATACGAAAACCCTGAGCCAGACGCGGCTGGGGAAACAGGTGGGGGTGACCGGGCGCGGTGGCTCGAAGGCGGCGCGCGGCAGGCCGGGCAACGAGTGAGCCTAGCTCCGCGGCGGCACCGCCCAGTGCGCCGGTGACGTAAAGCAGGTCGCCGGGTCGGGCGCCGGAACGCAGCAGCGCTGTGCCGGCTGGAACCGTGCCGAGCAGGACGATATCTGCGCAAAACAGTGCGCCGCTGCCGGTTTCAGGCGCCTGCGCGGTGTCTCCTCCGGCCAGCGGGATGCGGGTGGCGCGGGCCAGGGCGAGCAGGCCGGCAAGGAAGCGCCGGGCCCATTCGCCGGCGAGCTCCGGCGGAAGGGCAAAGGAGAGAAACGCCGCGAGCGGTTTTGCGCCCATCGCGGCCAGATCGCTGAGCCCGCGGGCAAGGCAGCGGTGGCCGGCTGCTTCGGGAGAGTGCCAGTCCCGGCGGAAGTGGGTCCCCTCCAGCAGGAGATCGGTGGTGACGGTGATTTCGTGGCCTAGCGGCGGTCGCAGCACGGCGCAGTCGTCGCCGATGCCGACCCGGAGCTGAGCAAAACGCGCGCCGAGCTGGTCAGTTGCGCGCGCGAGAGCGGCGATCAGGGCGCGCTCACCGCGCGGTTGCCGGGGCATGCGTGAGATTTACCCGGGTGCTAGGCGTTGGCCTTGTGCGACGCCCAGCGCCGTTTTTGGGCGTCCACAATGCGCTGGCGGGCTTCCGCGCTCAGGATTCGTTTGCCCGAGCGGGAATCCCTCACGGCCGGCCACGCCGGCTCGCCGGCAAGCAGGCCGCGAATGGTGCGCAGACGTTGGAGTTCTTCCTCGATGGCGCGCAGCATGGCGGGGCTGTTCAGGCTCGTCATGATCTCTTCCGTCCGGGGGCAGTGGAATGCCCCCGGCAAGCCGAGTATACGCGCAAGATCCGGAGGCGGCCCGCGCGCTGTCGGTCTCCATGGCACGCAACCGGAAACAGGCGGAATGCGGCTTCATTGACCCTGCCTGCTCCGGCTGGTAGCGTCATTACAGGCATGCACAGCGAAAAACCTGCGTCGGGGCGTATCTTTTCCTCGCCGGGCCTTGGGAATGGCAGTGAATAAGCGTTTTTACATCATTTTCGTCGCGCGTGAAGCGGATGGTCGGCTGCGCAAGGTTCCTGTTCCCTTGCGCTACGCCTATTTATTCGTAGCCGCGGCGATGGTGGGCGCGTTTACGATCGCGGGCATGGCCGGTTCTTACAGCCGGATGCTGCTGAAGACGGCACGTTACGACCAGGTGCGTTCGCAGCGCGAGGCGCTTCGCAAGGATTACGCCCGGTTGGAAATGCAGGCAAAGCAAAAGGACGTCCAGGCGGCGTCGCTGGGGTCGCTCGCCAGCCAGATTTCGGCCCTGTACGGGTTGCATGCGAAGAGCTCGAAGGCGGTGGCCACGGCGACCGCGCCGGTGCTGGCGAATAGCTCGCCGGACGGCGCCGGGGGCTTCAGCCAGCAGGCGTATGCGCGGTCGCTGGACCAGTTTGCCGAGTTGCGGACCGAGGCGGTGAACGGTCACCTGGACCCGCGTTTCAGCTATGAGCCCCATCCGTTTCGGACGAATGCGGACATGGTGCTTGGGGGCGTTGAGGCGCCTTCGCTGTGGCCCGTAACCGGCCGCCTGACCAGCTCGTTCGGCGAGCGTTTGGATCCGTTCAACGGGGAGGGGGCGTTTCACGCGGGCCTGGACATCGCCGCGCCCTATGGAACGCCGGTGCGGGCGCCGGCTGACGGCGTGATCGCGAAAGCGGGGCCGGCCAACGGCTACGGACGGGAGATGATCGTCGATCACGGTGGGGGAGTGACCACCGTGTACGGGCACCTTTCCGGGTTTGCGGTCGTTGCCGGGCAGCTGGTGAAACAAGGGCAGGTGATCGGCTATGTGGGGTCGGCGGGACGGAGCACCGGGCCACACCTGCACTACGAGGTCCGCATCGACAACATGCCCGTGAACCCGCACAAATACTTGAAGCAGACCATGGAGCAACAGATTGCGGCGACCAACGCAGGCGGAGCGTCGGCAGGGGTGGAGTAGAACGTAGGCGATTTGCGTACGGAGGAGGGCGTCGCCGAGCCGGCGCCCTTTCGCTTGCGCGGCCGGGTTTTGGATTACCGGCGTGGAGCGAGCGAGTCCGGCGTTTGCACCAGGGAGCGCAGGAGCTGTTCCGGAAGCGTGGCTTTGAGTACGGCGCGGTCGTCGTGCTGAGTGACCGTGGCGCTGTTAAAGAAATCGTGAGCTTGCGGGTTGCGCAGGGCTCCGGGCAGGTTGTTTTCGGCGATCCGGCCCATGCCGAGCAAGCCGGAAAAAGCGGCGGCCGAGGCCTGCGCGGCGGCTTGGGAGGGAGCAATCTCCTCGACGCGCAAGCGCAGGGCGCCGGTCCAGCGCAGGGAAGCGACAAAGGTCGCGTCGAGGCGAAAGGGCAGGGTGAAGCCGAAAAGGCGGAGTTCGCCGTGGTCGCTGAAGGGCAGACCGATTTGGCCGAGTCCCCAGGCGAGCGAAAGCGCGGGCAGGTCGCCGTAGTGCTCGGCGAGCAGGGTGGGCTCGCTCGATCCGAAGGGCAAACGGGCGGAGCGGGCGCGGTCGAGCATGGAGTGGATCTGCTCCGGGGTGGGGGTGTTGCTGACCGCGACCATTTCGCCGGGCAGCACGGCGACGCGGACGGTGCGGCCCTGGCTCGGGACGTTGTAAATAGTGCGGCCGTCGTAAGCGTCAGTGGAGGCGGCGATGCCGGACAGATAGCGGGCCAAGCGTTCGGGGTCAAAGCGGCCGGCGAACACCTCAGAAAAGGCGAGGCCGCCGTTGGGGCCGGTGACGCTGGGCAGGCGATCGAGCGCGAAGGCGGCTTCGTTGAGGTCGCGCTCGAAGTCGATGCCCGTGGCACTGATGAAGCGCTGGTAGTCCGGGTCGTGGGCGACGGGGTGACGGTTGAAGTGGGTGGCGGCGCGCAAGGGGCTCAGGTTAAAGTAGACGATGGCCTGGGACTCGGGAAGAATGCGGGCGGCTAGCGGCGGGGTGTTTTTGCGCCAGAAAAAGAATAGAGCCGCGAGAGCGA
>CAXTRW010000098.1:9423-10776 GCA_964246765.1 uncultured Acidobacteriaceae bacterium
GCCGAAAAAAGAACGAGAAGCGCTACACGGCTGCGGAAACGCACAGACATGGAGTTTAGACTACGCGATCGAAGAGCGAAAACCGCCTGCGGCTTGCGGCCACTTCGTGGCGGGTGTTTGTTTGGATTTTGGCGCTGCCGTTGGTTGCGGACCGGCGATATTGACCCCGACCAACGGGAGGGCCATCAACGCGAGCAGTTCAGCAACAACGAGAACACGCCGCGAAGCGGCCGCCGGCCGCGCAGGCGGTTTTCGCTTCTTAGCGAGTGGGCGCTCGATTGCGGCCTCGCCCACGCTGTGCTAGGCTCAGAACTTGTACGCGGCTTTGACGCCCGAAGCGGGCTGGCGTAGCTCAGTTGGTAGAGCATCTGATTTGTAATCAGACGGTCGGGGGTTCAAGTCCCTTCGCCAGCTCCACGCATCCAGAAGCGCAAGCTGGGGTCGTTTGTCCGGCGCGGTTAGCCGGGGCGTTCGGCTGCGGGCGGGAGAGCGGAAAACGGGCACAGGTGGCCGAGTGGTTAATGGCAGCAGACTGTAAATCTGCCGCTCCTAGGAGCTACGGAGGTTCAAATCCTCCCCTGTGCACCACAGAATTGTATGCGGCTTGAGGGCGGCCGGAGGATTGCAGTGGCGCTCGCGATTTTAGTCTGCACGGGAGCCCTTGCCTGGGCTACCATGGATGCGGGCAAGGTGCGCGACGTAGTTTGGGTTCTCCTGGCCGGTTTTGCCCTGCGCATTGCGCTGGTAGGGCGTCGAGGTTAGCGGTTTACGGCGAGTCGGGGCGCTCGCCGGAGCAGGGCTGATGTAGCTCAGTCGGTAGAGCACTCCCTTGGTAAGGGAGAGGTCGTCGGTTCAATCCCGATCATCAGCTCCAGATTTTCGGTACGAGCGGGAGTAACTCAGTGGTAGAGTCACAGCCTTCCAAGCTGTTGGTCGCGGGTCCGATTCCCGTCTCCCGCTCCAGATTCGGCAATTCTAAGGTAGAGCGGGCATGTTTGAGCAAGCCGTACTTCCGATTCAGGATGAGGCGACCTACGGCCGGGTGAGCGGGGCGCTGGACGAGACATTTGCGTCGCCGCAAATCTCCGGCTTTCTCGGCCGGCTCGCCCGGGCGAAGCTGCGGGCGCGCCAGTTTGAGGCGATCCTCGCCAGCGGCCTGCTGGGGGCGGACGCGGCGAGCGCGTATGCGGCGCTGGGCGACTCGGACCGAGGGCATGTGCGGGAGCGTTACCTGAGCCTGGTGGAGCAAGTGGCGCCGAAGCTGCGGGCGCGGTTTTTGAAGGTTTACGCGTACTACTGAGGAGAGAGAACGTAATGGGCAAGGAAAAGTTTGACCGTTCGAAGCCGCACGTG
>CAXTRW010000099.1:0-10659 GCA_964246765.1 uncultured Acidobacteriaceae bacterium
GGTGAACACCTGCTCCTCGGCCGGGCCGAAATCCTCGCCGACCACCGCGACCACGCGCACCTGGGTGAAAAACGACGCCGCCAGCGCGAAGTGGGTGGCCGCGCCGCCAAGCACGCGGTCGCGCTTGCCGGAAGGGCTCTCAATGCCGTCAAACGCGACGCTGCCGACTACCAGGATGCTCATGGGGTGCCCTTTCGAATTACAGGTATTTGCCGAACAGCAGCGCGAGCTTTTCGCGGGTGGCGGGGGGGATCACGTCGCGGCCGGTCATGATGGCGTATTGCGCGGCGGTCGCGCACCCGCAGGCGCGCCCGCGCGGCAGCAGGCTGACCGCGGCGCGCACCACGCGGCAGGCGTTGCCGGTGTTTTGGTGCATCACGGCCATAACCTGCTCCACCGTGACGTCGTCATGACCGGCGCGCCAGCAATCGTAGTCGGTCACCATGGCCAGGGTGGCGTAGCACAGCTCGGCCTCGCGGGCGAGCTTGGCTTCCTGCAGGTTGGTCATGCCGATGATGTCCGCGCCCCAGGAGCGGTAGAGGTTCGACTCGGCGCGGGTGGAAAACTGCGGGCCTTCCATGCACACATACGTGCCGCCCAGCTTGCCGGTGACCCCGGCCTCGGCGCAGGCTTTCGCGAGCGCGCCCGCGACCTCGCCGCACACCGGGTCGCCAAACGCGACGTGGCCCACGATGCCGTCGCCGAAAAAGGTGCTTTCGCGGTGAAACGTGCGGTCGATGAACTGGTCGGGGATGACAAAGTCGGTGGGCTTGTGTTCCTCCTTGAGCGAGCCCACGGCGGAGACGGAAAGGATCTGCTCGGCGCCGACCGACTTAAGCGCGTAAATGTTGGCGCGGAACGGGAGCTCGCTCGGTAAGAGGCGATGGCCGCGGCCGTGGCGGGCCAGGAAGGCGACCCGGCGGCCGTCGAGCGTGCCCAGCACGAGCGCGTCGCTGGGGTCGCCCCAGGGCGTCGTGACGCGCTCTTCGCGCACATTTGTGAGTCCCGGCATGGAGTACAAACCGCTGCCGCCGATGATGCCGATCTCCGCTTTCTGCTGCAACCTGCGCTCCTGTCAGTTCCGGGCTGGCCCCGCGGCCCCAGTATAACCGGCGAGAAAGCCGCGCAGGGGCGCGCTCAACTCGCTTGCGGGCGCGCGCGCGGCGGCCGGCGGCACGTTTTGCGCGTCCAGCATGGAGCGCATCACCTGCTGCGCGAGCGGGACCGGCAGTGTGTGGCTCACAAAGATGTAGCGGTCCTGCTGCTGGATCAGAACCGGTCCCTCTTCAGTCGAGTACACGCCCGCGCCCTCCACGCGCAGACTCTTGTAGCGCTCCACCAGGCCCCGCCGGTACACGGTTCCGAACTGGGCCGCGGCCTCGGGCGTTTTCCATCGCGACAGGTATACGAGAGCGACTGAGGCGGTGTCGCTTTTGTCGGCGGCCGAGCGGGCCTGCGCCGTGTAGTACACGCCTCCGTCCCAGGCCAGCGCCGCGTCCGCGCCGGCGCCCTTGTCGGCCAGCGCTTCGCCCAGGATGCGAACGTCCAAGGCCCCCATCACCCCGACATCGTACGGGGCCCAATCGGGGTCGAGCAGCGGATGGAGATCGGGCATCGCGAGCAGCGGCGGTTTGATCCCGCGCTCGTAGGCCTGCGGGTTCAGGATCTCCCAGCTGGTGCTGGGCGGGCGATCGAGCACATCGGCAAAAGCCGCGCGTGTGCCTTCGGCCTTGAGCAATCGCTGCTCGAACAGGAGCCCTTCCTGATAGGGAAACAGGAGCGACTCGCGCAACACCAGCGGCGCGCTCGCGAGCACGGGAGAGTCGGCGTCGTTGCCGTCACCCAGCGTTTGAGGGCCGATGTCGGGCAGCGTCCGCAGGGTTTGCCCCTTGCCGGCAAGGCCCCAGTCCAGGTACGCGACCATGGCTTGACCTTCCAGCACTGCCTCGCGCGCGGTGTCGGCCTCGTCGGTGCGGATGTGCTCGCGATCGTCGCCCGCGGTGCGCGCTCGGCTGTCGGGGCCGGTGTTTTCCCACTTGTCCAGGTCAACGCCGCGGGCAGCCTGGTACTGGTCCTGGAGCGCGTGGCACAGCTCATGGGCCAGCACGGGCTTTTGCGTGTCGGCGTCCAGCCAATCCAGCAGGTTCACGGTCTTGGTTTTAGAGTCGTAGAAGCCCGCGATCTGCTCGCCCAGCAGCCGGAGCAGAAACGGCCGCAGCGCGAAACCGGGCGGCAGCAGGCCGAACTTTTCGAGCACGATGGCGGAGCGCTCAATGCGGGCGGTGTCCTTGTCCTCGTCCATTTTCTGCTTTAAAACGGCGACCACCTGCTCGCGGGTCAGCAGCTTGCGCTTGACCTCGTGGTGAATAGGCAGCCCTGTGTCCCGGGAGTCAAAATGCAGGATCGTATCGACCGAGCGGAACAGCTCCGCGGCCTGGGCGGCGCCGATGCGTGGCTTTTGCGCCACGGCCACAGCGCAGGAGGCAAAGGCGAGGACTGTGACGGAGAGAAAGCGCCGAAAGGGCTGGGGCATGAGAGTTTCTGTAGCGATGGTAGCGCGGCAGGGCGCGCACCTATAATCAAGGGGATGAGCCAAGCCGCAACCGTTGCCGAAGAACCGCTCACGACGCTGGCTGAAACTGCCGGAGCCGCCGAACTGCGCCGGTTCGCGGGCGCGCGCACCCCGGCTGTGTTCGCCTCGTCCACGGATGAGTTGCGGGCGCTGGTCACCGGGGCCGGCGTGTATGACCTGGGCTGGCTTCAGCGCTTCCGCATCACCGGCGAGGACCGCGCGCGCTGGCTCAATGGCATGGTCACCAACACGGTGCGGGACCTCGCGCCCGGCCGCGTGAACTATACCTTTCTGCTCAACGCGCAGGGTCGCATCCAGGGCGACGGGGATGTGTATGCCCTGCCGGACGCGCTGCTGTTCGCGACTGACCGGGCCCAGGCGCTTCGGCTGCACGAGCATTTGGAACGGTTCATCATTATGGACGACGTGGAACTCGCGCCGGAGCAAAACATGACCGCGATCGGGGTCGCGGGGCCGGACGCAGGGCGCGCGCTCGATGCTGCCGGACTTATCGCCCCGGCCGCGGGCGAGTGCGTCGAAGCCGGTGGTGCGTTGCTCGCTCAAACTCGACCGGGGGTCTACACAGTTTGGATCGCGAGTGCCGACGCCCCTGCGTGGTGGGAGAAGCTGACCGGCGCGGGCGCGACCCCTTGCGGCGTGGAGGCGGTCGAGGCTCTGCGCGTGCTCTCCGGCGTTCCCCGCTACGGCGCCGATATTCACGACAAGACTCTCGCGCAGGAAACCGGGCAAACCCGCGCGCTCAACTTCAGCAAGGGCTGCTACCTGGGCCAGGAGATTGTGGAGCGCATCCGCTCCCGCGCCACCGTGCACCGGTCGCTGCGGGCTTTTCGCGTCGAGGGCGCGGTTCCCCGCCCCGGCGCTTCGCTCTTCACGCAGGGTAAGCCGGATGCCCCGGTGGGCGAGCTGACCAGCATCACACCAGTGCAGCTGCCGGAGTTGAGCGGCGTGTATGCGCTAGGCACCGTGCGGACTGAAGTTGCGGAAGCGCCCTTGCTCTTCGACGGCGGCACAGCGACGGCCCTGCCGCGCGCCCCGCTCCAAACCGCTTGAAAGGATAAGGAAACAATGCCAGAACAGCCGCCCGCATTCGTGGTCGTCGACAAGCGCAAGTTCACCGCGGAAGGTGACCGGCGAGAGGACGCCCCTGCCGAAGCCCAGGCCACGCCGGAGCCTGCCGCCTCCAAAGTGGTGACCATGCCGGCGCGTACGCCCGAGGCCGTAGAAAATGCGACCGCGGCGGCGGACGACCTCCGCGACGAGGACATGGCGGCGGAGCTGACCGGGACCGACGGCATCGACTTCGAGCCGGATGAGCCCGGCGACGAGTTCGGGCCGGAAGAGCCCGTTGGGGAGCCGCGCACGGATGCCGAAACCGCGGCGCAGAATGCGGCCTACGAGCAGACCAGCCGCGAACTCGACTCCATGCTTCGCACCGCCAACCCCGGCGCGCAGCAGCCCGGGGCGGTGATCTTCGACCACGTTATCCAGAGCTTCTACCTGTCCGCCATCATGGCCATGGGCGCGGGCACCGAGCCGGGGCAGAAGCCGCGCATCGACATCCTGGGCGCGCGGCAGGCCATTGACATGCTCGCCGTTTTGGAAGACAAGACCCGCGGCAATCTGTCTGCGGAGGAGCAGCAGCTGCTCCAGGGCATTACTTTTGAGCTGCGCATGATGTTCCTGGAGCTGACCAACGCGATCAGCCGACAGGCCCAGCAGGGACCCCCTCCGGGCGGAAGCGTCCGCTAGCGGATGGCAGAGGCGGTCATCACGGCGCTGGGCTCGGGGACGAGCATGGGTGTGCCCATCCTCGGCTGCCGCTGCGCAACCTGCACCTCCGGCGACCCGCGCGACAACCGCACCCGTCCGGCCATCGCCGTCAGCTGGGCCGAACACAGGGTCATCGTCGATACCGGCCCGGAGTTCCGCGTGCAGGCGCTGCGTGAGGACATCACTTCCGCCGATGCGGTCTTCTACACCCACCCTCATGCCGACCACATCCTGGGCCTGGACGACCTTCGCCCGCTCACCTTCCGGCACCCCGCCGGGCACCTGCCGTTGTACGCCGACGACGCCACTGCCAAGGTGCTGGAGCGCATCTTCGATTACACTTTCTCGCCCAACTCGCCGTATCCCAACAAAGCCAAGGTCGCGCTGCACCGCATCGCTGGGACCGATACAGTGACCGTGGCCGGGCACGGGTTTCAACGCATCCCGCTGCTGCACGGCAGACTGCCGATTGCCGGCTATCGCTTCGGGCGGGCCGCGTACCTCACCGATATGAGCTCAATCCCGGACGAGAGCCTGGCCCTGCTCGGCAGCCTCGATGTGGTGATCCTGGACGCGCTCCGCTGGGAGCCGCACCCCAGCCACGCCAACGTTGAGCAAGCCCTTGCCTGGGTAGACCGTCTCGGCGCGCGGCGCGCCTTCCTGACCCACATGTCGCACGAGCTGCCGCATGCGGCGACCGAAGCGAAACTCCCACCCCACGTGCGGCTGCTCTTCGACGGGCAGCGCATTCCGTTCGAGCTCTAGCCCATGCTCGTCTTTCGCGGGCTCGACGCGTTTCCCACCGACTGGGCTCCCTCCGTGATCGCGATCGGCAATTTTGACGGCGTGCACTGCGGGCATCGCGCGATCCTGCGTGAGGTTTGCCGACGCGCGCGGGATGCCGGGGCGCGAGCCTTGGTGGTCACCTTGGATCCGCACCCGCTGCGAGTGCTGCGTCCCGACGAAGCCCCGCGGCTGATCACCCCGCTCTCACCAAAGCTGGAGCTGCTGGCCGGCACGGGCGTGGACGCAACACTGGTGCTGCCTTTTACCGACGGGTTTTCACGGCAAAGCGCACGTTTTTTCGCCGAAAACGTCCTCAGACGGGCGCTCGGTGCCGTCGACGTCCACGAGGGCGACAATTTCCGATTCGGCTACCGCGCGGAAGCGGGTTTGCACGAGCTGCGGGCGCTCGGGGCCGAACTCGGCTTCTCGGTCGCCGCGCACGCGCTTCTGCACCGGCGCGGGCTTCCCGTATCTTCGAGCCAAATCCGCTCCTTGATCGCCGAGGGCCGGATAGAGCAGGCTCGCGCTCTGCTGGGGCGGCCGTTTTCCATCCAGTCCACCCCGGCGCGCGGGCGCGGCATCGGGACGCGCCTGCTGGTGCCCACCGTCAATCTCGCGCCTTACCCGGAACTGAAGCCCGCGCACGGGGTTTATGTGACGCGGCTGCGAGTCGGAGAGCGCGTGTTCCAGGCCATCACCAATGCCGGCAACCGCCCTACGTTCGGCGAGGACTCCTATGCGATCGAGTCGCACCTGCTGGATTTCGAGCCGGTCGAACTCGTCGAATCGACGCCGGTTGAGCTCACTTTCCTGCACCGTTTGCGCGGTGAGCGGCGTTTCCCCTCGCCCGACGAGCTGAAGCAGCAGATCGCGGTGGATGTCGCCCAAGCCCGCCGCTACCACGCGCTGACCCAGCGCCTCACCGCGCCGAAGGCGCAGTAAACCCGCCCCGAAGGGGCCGCCGGCCGCCCAGGCAGTTTTGTTTTGGGCTGTTAAACTTGCCCCAGGACACCCGCCTATGTTTGAAACACTGCAGGACAAGCTTCAGCGCGCGTTTAAGAACCTGCGCGGCCAGGGCACTGTCACCGAGGAAAACATCAACGACGCCCTCCGCGAGATCCGGCTGGCGCTGCTGGAAGCCGACGTCAACCTCGCCGTCGTCAAAGAGCTGATCGAGCACATCCGCGCCAAGGCGCTCGGCCAGGAAGTGATGACCGCGCTGTCGCCGACCGAGCAGGTCATCAAGATCGTGCGCGACGAGCTGGTTGCGCTGCTCGGCAAGGACACGGCGCGGTTCAACTTCGCATCGCGGCCGCCGACCGTCATTTTGATGGCCGGACTACAAGGCTCGGGCAAAACCACCACCAGCGGCAAGCTCGCGGCCTGGCTCCAAAAGGGCGGCCACCGGCCCCTGCTGGTCTCGGTGGACGTGTACCGCCCGGCGGCGCGCCAGCAGCTCAAGATCGTCGCGCAGTCCATCAAGGCCAACCTCTATGAAGGCGATATGCGCGGCGAGTCCGCCGGGCCCGCGCTGGTGGAGCGCCTCGCGAAGGAAGCCCGCCGGGAGGCGGTCAACTCCGGCTGCGACACCCTGATCGTCGACACCGCCGGCCGCCTGGGCATTGATACCGAGCTGATGAACGAGATGGCGATGCTCAAGCGCGAGCTCGCCCCGCAGGAGATCCTGTTTGTCGCCGACGCCATGACCGGCCAGGACGCGGTGCGCTCGGCGGAAGCGTTTCATCAGCGGCTCGCGCTCACTGGGACCATCCTGACCAAGATGGACGGCGACGCCCGCGGCGGGGCGGCGCTTTCGATCCGCCACGTGACCGGCCAGCCGGTCAAGTTCATCGGCACGGGCGAGAAACCGGACGCGTTTGAGGCCTTTCACCCGGACCGCATCGTCGGCCGCCTGCTGGGTATGGGCGACATGATGACCCTGATCGAGCGCGCGGAAGCGACGCTCGATCGCAAACAATCCGAGGATTTCGCCCGCAAAGCGCTATCCGGCGACGGCTTTTCGCTCGAAGACTTCCGCGACCAGCTCCGGCAGATCCGCAAGCTCGGCTCGCTGCAGTCGATTATCAAAATGCTCCCCTCGGTCGGACCGTTTCAAGGGATGCAGCAGATGGCCGACCAGGTGGATGAAAAACAGTTCGTGCGGGTGGAGGCGATCATCAACTCCATGACCAAGCGCGAGCGCAACAACCACGAAATCATCTCCGGCTCGCGTCGCAGGCGCATCGCGGGCGGCTCCGGCACCACGGTGCAGGAGGTCAATGCGTTGCTGAAGCAATACGCGCAGATGCGCAAGCTGTTCAAGGGCATGGGCAAGGGCGGCGGCGCGATGCAGCGCCGGGCCATGGGTATGCTGGGCGGCATGCGGGGGATGGGCCGGTAGGCGGAAAAACAAGACCCCCTACGCGGGAGGCGGTCACTTCGTGACGTGTATTCGTTGGGACTTAAGGCGCTCCCGTTGGTCGCGGCCCGGCGATGCTGCTTCCGACCAGCGGGAAACCATCACCGCTGACACTGCAAACACAAACAAAGACACGCCACGAAGTGGCCGCCTCCCGCGTAGGGGGTCTTGTATTTGACTTTGGAGCCCAGAATGTCTTCCCTGCAGACCCGCCTCGACGCCATCACCGAGCGCACCCGCTCCCTGGTGCAGCCGGAGCGCCTGGAGCCGATGGAGCGCTTCGTGGCGGAGCTGTTCGCCTCCGGCGCGGAAGACCGCATCTTGCCAGTGGGCGCGCAGGCGCCGGAGTTTGCGCTCGCTGACAGCGCCGGGCACACGGTGCGCTCGACCGACCTGCTCGCGCTCGGGCCGCTGGTGATCGACTTCTTCCGCGGACGCTGGTGCTCCTACTGTGTGAACGAGCTGGAGGCTTGGGCCGCGCTGTACGACGCGGTGCGGGACCGCCGCGCGCTGCTGGTTGCCATCGCGCCACAGACCGGGCGGCACAATGAGTTCACCGCCGGCCAGCACGGGCTGAGATTTCCCGTCCTGGCCGACCCCGGCGCGGCAATCGCGGAGCAATTCGGCCTGGTCTACACGGTTCCCGCATACTTGCAGCGCTACTACCGGTCCATCCTGGTCAACGTCCCGTTTATGAACGGCGAGGCGAGCTATCGGCTGCCGCTGCCCGCAACCTACGTGCTGGCGCAGGACGGGACGGTTTTGTTCGCCCGCGCCCACGCCGACTTCCGTGTTCGCCCTGAACCCTCGGACGCGTTGGCCTCACTGCCGGGCTGATGCGCAATAGGACGCCGGCGGCAAACCGGGGCTCCCCGTTATTTCCCGTGGGCGGCAAGCCAGCTTTTCGCGTTCGCCTCCTGAGCGCCCCGAAACTCAGCACAGTCGTTGATCTGGGCTTCGGCGATCTGCAGGCCGCGCGCCGAGGCGTGGACCGGGTGCGCGGTGAAGAACTGCTTCACCTCTTGCGCCTTCTCAGGTGTGCAGAACGACCCGGCCGAGCGCACCAGGTAGCCGCCGTTCATCTCGGTCAACTGCGCGGAAACCGCCGGCCAGTTCCCCTGGATGTACTTCCAGGCGGCATCGTGGGTCGAAGGCTTGCCAAGTGCACCGGCCAGAATGAACAGCGAGTCCTGATTCTTAACCTTGCCGGAGGTGGCAAAAGCCATGGCGCGGTCGGTCAGGGCGGGGTCGCGGAAGTCCGCCAGCAGCGCGAGCGCCTGCTCAGCCTGCTGCGGATTGTTGTCGGTTTCAAACACATGCTGCAGCTGATTGAACATAGCCGCGTCGCCGTTCTCGACAGCGACCGGCACGGCGGCGAGCGCGAGATTCGGGTCCACTGAATCGGGATTTACCAAAGCCTGCGCGGCCAGCTTTTTGGCTTCGACAATCGTGTCCGGATCCTTGCCGATGCCGCCCACCAGCGAGAACAGGTCGGCGCGCAGCTCGGCCTTTTCGGGCGAGTCGCCCGCCGCGGGCATGCCCAGCTTGGCGAGCTCAGGCTTGTAGGTGCGGCGCACCCAGGCGGCGAACTGCTCATGCTCCTCGGGTGTCGCGAGCAGGCGCGCGTCGATGGACCGAAGATCGCCGACGACCGTGTCCATCACCTCGGCGCTTGCGTCAGAGTGGGTCGCCTCTGCCAGGTCGAGCGAGCTGCCTACCTTGGCCTGGTTGGCGCGAACCTGCGCCCACTGGTCGCCGATCAGCGAAATGCGCTCGCTCGGCGTGAGCGCACTTTCAATTCCCGCGACCAGCTTGGCCTGCACCCCGGCAGGGTACCGGCTGCGGTAGTAGCCCTTGCCGCGCGCGTTCGCGAAGAACGGCTCGCCGGCCGGAGCGGGCAGCGAGCCTTGCGCCGCGGTCAGCAGCGGGCAGTCCTGGTTGGAAGCGCCCTTGAAGCAAACCGGCACCGTCCAGGTTTGGGCCGCGTCGCCGGCGTGGGCGCGCTGGGCGGCCGGGCTAAGGAAAAACCGGCTCTGCTGCGCGGACACCTTGCCGCTAGCCGGGTCGCCGAACTGGATCAGCGGCGCCCCGGGCTGGCCGATGAAGCTCTCCATGATTTTGTCAACCGGCTTGCCGCTGGCCGCGGTTTGCGCTCCCCAAAAGTCCTCGGCGGTGGCGTTCGCGAACATGTGCGCCTGGAGATAGTTGTGCACGCCCTTGCGGAACTGCTCCTCGCCCAGGTAGCTCTCGACCATGCCCAGGATCGCGCCGCCCTTTTGGTAGGTGATGCCGTCGAACATTTCATTGATCTCGTCCGGCGTGTTGGCCTCAGCGCGAATGGTGCGGGTCACCGCCTGCGCGTCCAGGTCGAGCGTCGAATCGAGCGCGACCGCCTCCTGCTCAGGAACGTCCCACTCGGGGTGCCAGGCGGCGACCGGCTTGTTCTCCATCCAGGTCGCGAAGCCCTCGTTGAGCCACAGGTTGTTCCACCACTGCATAGTCACCATGTCGCCGAACCACTGGTGTGCCATCTCGTGGGCCACCACCTGCGCCACCCGCTGTTTGGCCGCGATGGAGGCGTGCTTCTCGTCGATGAGGAAGTCGGTTTCGCGGTAGGTGATGGCGCCGAAGTTCTCCATCGCGCCGGCCTCGAAGTCCGGGATCGCGATCATGTCGAGCTTTGGCATTGGATACTTGATGCCGAAATAAGTGTCGTAGTAGTGAAGCACAAACTCGGCCGCCTGCACCGCATAGGGGGTCAAGGCGAGCTTGTCCGGCGTCGAGCAGGCGCGGATCGGCACTCTGTCGCTTTGGCCCTTGGTGCAGACGAAATCGCCCACCAGGAACGCCACCAGGTAGGTCGACATCTTAGGCGTGGTGGCGAATTGCAGCGTATGCTTGCCCGGCTCGGGGCCCGGCTTGTCGGAGATCACATTAGTGTTTGAAATGGCGGTGTCGTTCGCGTCCACCGTGAGCGAAACGTCGAAGGTCGCCTTCATTGCCGGCTCGTCGAAGGACGGGAAAGCGCGCCGAGCATCGGTCGGCTCGAACTGGGTCACGGCATAGTTGCGCTTGGCGGTCTTGGAAAGGT
>CAXTRW010000100.1:0-10653 GCA_964246765.1 uncultured Acidobacteriaceae bacterium
TTGTAGCGGAAGTGCACTAAAGTGTTATGCCGCTGGCTGGACTCCATCACCACGGCGCCGCCGCGGCCCCCGTCGCCGCCGGAAGGGCCGCCCTTGGGGACGAACTTTTCCCGCCGAAAGGCCATGCACCCATTACCACCGTCACCGGCCTTTACACGAATCCGAGTTTCATCGATAAACATTTGACTTTTTCAAGTGTATGCTCAGGTCACTTATCCGTACTGTTTCAACGTTCCCGTTCTTGGGATCAGACCGCGAGCCCCTCGCCACTGCAGCTGGGGGCCGCTGCCGCCGGTGCGTGTATATGCCTGCTGTGCTTGTTCTCCGGGCTGCGTTTTTTCAGGAGCCTGCGTTTTGCCGATCCGCCGCACGACCCTTCGCTGCTTGTCCGCGCTGCTGGCGCTTGCCGCGCTGCCGCTGCCCCTGCGCGCGCAATCGCCCGACCGCGGCGCGATTGAAGGCACTTTGCTCGATCCCGCGGGCTGGCCGATCGCGCACGGAACTCTGACGCTCAAAAACGCGGCAACCGGCGCGCAGCTCACCCAAATCTCCGACGAGGACGGGCTTTTTCACTTTCCTTCACTGACGCCGGGCGCGTATCTGCTGGAAGCCACCGCTCGAAGCTTTTCTACCTGGCAGGGTACCGCGACTGTCACCGTGGGCACGGTAACGACCTTCAGCGCGACGCTGCCGCCAGGGCCGGCCGACGAAGTGGTCCACGTCGACGCGGTCGCGCCTGGGCTCGACATGGCCAACCCCTCTGTCAGCACCACGCTCGACTCGGGCGCCGTGCACAACCTGCCCTCCAGCAGCCGTCGCTGGTCCGACTTTGCGCTGCTGACCCCGGGCGTAACCCCGGACGTCGACGCCAACGGCCTGCTTTCCTTCCGCGGCCTCGGTGCGCTTTTAAACAACAACACCGTGGACGGCGCGGACAACAATCAGGCCTTCTTCTCAGAGGAGCGCGGCCGGACGCTGATCGCGTATTCGAACTCCGAAGCCGCCGTGGAAGAGTTCCAGGTCAACACGTCGAACTACGGCGCCGAGTACGGGCGCGCCGCGGGCGGGGTTGTAGATACGGTAACCCGCAGCGGCGGCAACGCCGTCCATGGGCAGGCGTTTGTCTACGACCGCAACAGCGCCTGGGCCGCAAGGAACGCGTTTGCCACCACCACGACCCTCGCGACCGGCGCCCAAAACACCGCGACCACGGCCGCGATCGGCCTTCGCGACACCCTGACCCAGGGCGGCGTGTCCATCGGCGGCCCGATCCTGCGCGGCAAGCTCTTCGGCATCTTTACCTACGACCGCTACCACCGCGAATACCCCGGCATCGCCCGCGCCGGCAACGCACAAAAACTCTTCGGCACCCCCAAGCAGCAGGAGATACAGACCCTGGCCGCGCGCCTCGGCGTATTGCCCGCGCAGGCGCTCGCCGAGTACAACGGGGTGCTCACCTCGCTCGCCACCCTGCTGGGCAACGTTCCACGATCGGCCGATCAGACCATCTACTTCCCAAAGGTGGACTGGCAGATGAGCGAGCGAAGCCACCTTACCCTGCAGTGGAACCGCCTGCGCTGGCTTTCGCCCAACGGAGTCCAAACCTCGCCGACCGCGACCTACGGCACGAACTCCTTCGGCAACTCGAACGTGAGCACCGATACCGCGATCGGCCGCTGGGCTTACTTCCTCACGCCCAACCTGCTGAACGAGGCTGTGTTCCAGTACGGGAAAGACCTGGAAACCGAGCAGAGCAACCCGCCCGCGCCGTTTGAAGCCAGCTTTGCAAACAATATTTACGGCCGGCCGCCGCAGGTGCAGATCCAGAGCTACGGCTTCCGCTTCGGCAACCCGCCGGTACTCAACCGCGCCGCGTATCCGGACGAGCGCCGCTACGAGCTCACCGACACTCTGACGGATGTGCGCGGGCGCCATACTCTGAAACTCGGTTACTCGGTGGACTTCGTCAACGATTACTCGGACGCGCTCTATAACGGGAACGGAACCTATGTTTACGCCAACGTGATGAACTTCGCGACCGATTATTTATCGCCGGACCACTGCGATCTTTCCACGACCAACGTGGGCGTGCTGCCATGTTACTCGTACTACACCCAGGCTTTCGGTCCGACTACCTTTCAGTTTCAGTCCGCCGATTACGCGGGCTTTTTCTCGGATGAATGGAAAGCCACTCCGCGACTTACTCTGTCGCTCGGCGTCCGCTACGAATATGAACAGCTGCCGAACACCAATAGGGCCCTGGTTAACCCCGATATACCCGAAAGCGCGCGCCTGCCGCATGACAACAACAATTACGGGCCGCGGCTGGGCATAGCCTGGGATCCCACGGGCGGCGGCCACACCGTGCTTCGCGCGGGGTACGGCATCTATTACGGACGCATCGTCAACTCCACCGCCTACTCCGGCCTAACCCAAACGGGCTCTCCGAACGCCCAGCGCGCGTACTATTTCAAGCCGCTCGACACCGGCGCCCCGCCGTTCCCTTTTGTATTTTCAGGGACGCCCTATCTCGCGAACGCTCCGTCGGCCGTGTATTTCGACCCGCGCTTCCAAAACCCGCAGATTCACCAAGCCGAGATATCGCTTCAGCAGAAGATCGGGCACGAGACGACCATCACCGCATCGGGCCTGTACTCGGCCGGTCGCGAGCTGCCCGATTACATTGACACCAACATCGACCTTACATCCGCGCAAACTCTTACGTACTCCGTGGTCGATCCGCTGCACCAAGGACCGCTGCCCGCAACGTATATGACCCGTTATTACACCGGGCGCACCAATCCCAACTACGGGCAAATCACCCGCATCTTTTCCGAAACCAACTCCAAGTACGAAGCCGGGGTCCTCCGCGCGGATCACAATCTGGCCCGCTCGCTCGATCTCCACGCCTCCTTTACCTACGCGCACACCGCCGACTGGAACCAGAACGCCACCGCGTTCACCGACACCAACGACGTCCTGGACCCGTCGGACCTGGCGCTGGAGTATGGCAATTCGAACTTCGATATTCGCCGCCGCCTCACTGGAGGGCTGGTGATGAAGACTCCCTGGCGTGTGCGAGGAGTGCTGGGGCGCGCCGTGAACGGATGGGAGCTGGCCCCCACGGCCGAGGTTCGCGACGGGCTCCCCTACTCGATGCAAACCTCCGGTTCCATTCCGGCCCTGCGCTACACCGACACCGTGGGCCGCAAGGAGATCCTGAGCGGTCTCGGCGCCTCGATTAACGGCTCAGGCGGCGCCGCGCGCATCGCCGAGGTCGGCCGCAATACCTTCCGCTACCCCGGCGTCATCAACGCCAACCTGCGCGTTTCCAAAACCACCGAGATTACGGAACGGGTCAAGCTGGAGCTGCTGGGGGAAAGCTTCAACCTGCTAAACCACCAGAACATTACCAGTGTCGACACGACCGGCTACTCCATTTCGAACTCCAGCACGGTCGGCGTCAACCCGAAACTCACCTGGCAAAGCGGGACCAAGGCGGGCTCCTCCCAGTTCGGAACGCCGCTGAACGGCAACAATACCAACCTTTACCAGGACCGCCAGCTTCAGGTATCCGCGCGGCTGCACTTTTAGGCCCTGTCCGCGGCCTGAACGGTAAAATAAGGCCATGCCAAGAAGGGAACAGTACGACGTCGCGGTCGTGGGCGCCGGACACGCGGGCTGCGAAGCAGCGGTTGCGGCCTCTCGCATGGGGCTGCGGACGGCGCTGCTCACCCTTTCGCTCGACAAGATCGCGCAGATGAGCTGCAATCCGGCCATCGGCGGCGTCGCGAAAGGGCATCTGGTCAGAGAAATCGATGCGCTCGGCGGCGTGATGGGCGAGGTGGCGGATTCGGTCGGCATCCAGTTCCGCCTCCTGAACACCTCGCGGGGACCGGCGGTTTGGAGCCCGCGCGCGCAATGCGACAAAGCCCTGTACCGCACCGCCATGCGACGGCTCCTGCAGGCGGAACCGAACCTCGACATCCTGGAAGCCGAGGTGTCCGGCTTTATATTCAGCGATCCTGAAGGCGCTCCGATCGCTCTCGGAGCACAGCCGACGGAGGGGTCGCGACTTTTCGGGCTCACCCTGCGCGGCGGTGGCGAAGTCCGGGCGCAAGCAACCGTGATCACCACCGGAACCTTCCTGAACGGGCTTATCCATTGCGGCGAGCAACAGTTCGCCGCCGGCCGGGCGGGCGAGCCGGCTTCGGTGCTCCTGGGAGAGTCGCTGAAGACACTGGGCTTGCGCTCCGCCCGGCTCAAAACAGGGACCCCGCCCCGTCTGGACGGACGGACGATCGACTGGTCACGCTTCGAGGAGCAGCCCGGAGACCCGGAACCTACCCCGTTTTCTTTCAAAACCCATGCGTTGGCGCTGCCTCAGGTGTCGTGCTACGTCGCGCACACCACGCCCGAAACGATGGAGATCATTCGCCGCAACGTTCATCGATCCCCGATGTACTCAGGAGCGATTGAGGCCATAGGACCGCGGTATTGTCCGTCGATCGAGGACAAGGTGGTGCGCTTCCCGGACAAAACGGGGCACCAGTTCTTCCTGGAACCGGAAGGGCTGACGACCGACGAGGTGTACGTCAACGGGATGTCCACCTCGCTCCCTGAAGAAGTGCAGCGGGAGATTGTGGCGTCTATCCCGGGGCTGGAAAACGCATCGATGCTGAGGCCCGGCTACGCGATCGAGTACGACTCCATCGATCCGACCGAGCTGGACCGGTCGCTCAAGGTAAAGCGATTTGAGGGGCTGTATTTGGCTGGGCAGATCAACGGCACTTCCGGATACGAAGAGGCCGCCGCGCAGGGTTTGATGGCCGGGATCAATGCGGCGCTGGCGGCGAGGTGGTGCAAACAAGTCACTGGAGAGGTTCCTACGCCGAAGGCGTTGTTACCCGCCACGAAGTGGCCGCCAGCCGCGCAGGCGGTTTTTCATTTGGATCGCACCGAGGCATATGTTGCGATCCTGATCGACGATTTGATCTCGAAGGGTACGAACGAGCCGTACCGGATGTTTACCTCGCGGGCCGAGTTTCGGCTGCACCTGCGCATCGACAATGCCGACCGCCGGCTCTCGCCGCATGGGCGACGTTTGGGCTTGATTTCAGACGAGCTATGGACAGGGTACGAAGCCAAGCAGGCGCGGGCGGCGGCGCTGGAAAAGCTGCTGGCAACCCAGCGTCCGGATGCGGCGCGGTGGGCGGCGCTGCTGCCCCGCTTGTTGGCAGAACGCGCGGCGAAGCCGGACGCAAACAAACCTGCGGCAAACCTGCCGACCATCGAAAACACCCGGGGGTTGACGTTTGCGGAGCTGCTGCGGCGCCCGGAGTTGACGCTCGAAGCGCTGTGGCCGCTCGTGCGTTCGGTGTTGGAAAACGAACAGGAGGGGCTCTTTACCGCTTGGCTTTCGATGGAAACTCCTGTCGAGGCAGGGCGGCGGCGAGTGGAATTAAAGGCGGTCGAGACGGAGATTAAGTACGCGGGCTATCTCGATCAGCAGCGGCGCTCCATTGAAAAACTGCGGGCCGCAGAGGGCCGCGCCATCCCTCCGGACTTCAGGTATGAGGGGGTGTCCGGGCTGTCGCGGGAGATGCAGGAAAAGCTCGCGCGGGTGCGGCCCGCGACCATCGGCCAGGCGAGTCGGATTCCGGGAGTTACGCCCGCGGCTTTGACCATTTTGAGCGTCCTGATCGGCGCAAATAGGCAAAAACGGACCGTATCCTAAGATCATGGCATTTCCCATCAAAACCTGTGTAGTGTGCTCGGAGGAATTCGAACTGCGTCCGGGAAAACCCGGTTTTGCGAACCGTTGCCCGGAATGTACCGAGCAGGAGGAGACCCAGTCTCCGTTGGGGCTCGGCAATGTCAGCGGCAAGTCTGACTCTGGGCTGAACGAAGCGCGGCGGAGCGCGATACGCGATCTGCTGTACCGCAAAGAAAGCTAGTCCTCCCTATGCGGGAAAGCTGTCGATGGACTCGGGCTCCGCTTGCGGAACGCCCAGCTCGCCCCGGCGTTTGGCTGACAGCGCGCGGTACGCGTAGATGCGCGAGCGATTGAGCGAGCCGAGCGGGCGGTGCTCGGCCAGGGCGTGCGAGGGGCAAAACGACAGCCCGTCAACATATTTGGAAGCGGCTTCAGAGTAGGCGTCCTGGGCCGGAAAACTGAGCCGGGCGATGGGCTGGTAGGGCGACTCCTTTTCCGGCCACTCGGCGTTGGCGTTCTCGACCGGCATGATCTTCGGGTCGGTCATCAGCTGCGCGCCGAAAACGTATTCGGCATCGTGAGTGCGGAAAAAGTCGACCACATCGACGCGGAGGCCGTTCTCCCCGTGCGGCTCGAACGTCTTGCCTTCGAGCTCTTTGAGGCCGGGCGTTGCCGGGGCGACTTCGAACTTGGCCACGTAGTCGCCGTAGCGGTAGGGGGTTTGCGAGTAGTAACACTCGGCCAGTGGGTGCAGGAAGGGGTGGCCGAAGAAGTCGAGCTGGCTTGAGTCGAGGCCGACAGCGTGGAGCACGGCGTTGGAGCCGCGGGCTACGCTGCTCACGACGCCCTTGGTCGTGTCGGACAGGTGCGGGGCGATCTCGGCGTTCGGCTTAAAGGCCTGAAGAAAACTTTTCGCGCCGGGGACGATAAAGATCTTGCCGGTGTCGAAGACGAAATCTTGCGTGTCGCCCGTATGGCCGGAGATTTTCTCACCTTTTGCGCCCAGAACCTTGATCGCGATGCCGCGCGGAACCGAGACTTTGCGGTCGTCCGTGAGCTCGCCGGGGGTGTGGGCGAGGCGGACGATGACGTCATAGCGCTTGCCGGACTCGGCAAAGAGGCCTTGGCGGAGGGGCTCGGGCAGGTTCGACTCGACCGTAAGCGTACCGCGGACGGCGCCGTGAGCCTTGGCGTGGGAGATGCGGACGGGGTGATGGTCCTTTTCACGCACGGTGTCGGCGCCATGGGACATGAGGGCGGCGATCTTCTCGAAGGTCTCCTGCTCGTCGGGTTCGATGGTTTCGAGCGAGTCGGAGTAGCGAGTGTAAGAGGTGCTGGCGGCTTGGGCGCTCATGCGGGGTGGCCTTTACTCGAGAGTTAATGGCTGAGATGCGGTTGGGTTCAGGGGGTGGTTGTGTCCGGGCTCTGCCGGAGTGGTTTCAAACGGAAAACGCTTTGCTTTACGCGAAAGTTCGAAGCGCTGAGGATGAATGCTGAGAAACCACCTGGTGAGCACCTCGCGTTTTGGTTTCCCGTGCACGGACAATCGCGCCTACCGCGCAGGAAGACATCATCACGACCCTGATTTTGGGATTCCCTATTGGAAACACCAACACCCAGCTCCAAGAAGCGATTGCGCTGAAACCTACCGTGCTTTTCGTGTGGATCGGCAGCAACGATGCCTTGGTCGCCGACGATACCGAGATGCCTTCGTCGATGACGCCGATTGCGAGCTTTACCTCTGACTTCACGCAGCTTATGTCGACCCCGGCACAGCAAAAGCTCGGCCCGGCTGCTTGTGGCGAACTTGCCGGACGTGACCGCTATCCCCTACCTGACGACCTCCGCGATGATTTTGTCGGAGGCGGCGGCGCAGACGGGTGAGTCCGCGGCCCAGCTGGGAACGGCGCTGGGGCTCGCAAACGGCGACCCGGTGACGGCCGCGGGCCAAAAAAGAGGTGCTGCAGGCGGTTAGCGATACGAAGAGCGGCAAGGCTCCCACGCCGCTCTCGATGCAGGGGTGCTGACGGCTGCTGAGGTGCAGCAGGTACAGGCGCTCGAGGATCAGGATCCCAGGTGATCGCGCAGCAGGTCTCGGCGGTCAGGGGAACGCTGACCGATATGCACGCTTTCTTTCAAAAGCTGGATACAGGCATCACGATCAACGGCTTAAATGCAACGACCGGTTATCTCGGCGGCCTGTTCGGCCTGGATGGGATTGACCCTACGAATACCGGGTATGCGCTGGTGGCGAATCAGGTGATCGATTCCTTGAATGCGAGCCAGAAGACCACGTTCACCGATATAGATGTAAGCATTATCGCCAGCACCGACCCGCTTTTTGGGCCAAATATCAAACCTGCTGGGAGTAGTGCTCATATCTCGGTTGGGGCTGCGGCGCGGGCTGGAGTGCTGCTGCACAGGTAGGCGGGTGCGTAGGAAGCTTGAGGTGGGTGGAAAGCTTTAAGTTTGCGAGAGGCTTTTGCGGACGGCTTTAAGCAGGCAGCGTTTTTCTTAAAGCAATGCCGGGAGGCTTTAAGTGCGCGAGGAGCTTTTTAAAATGCTTTAAGCCGATCGGGCTTCTGCTAAAGCTTTTCTGGTAGGCTGTTGATTGGAGAGCGTTTACACCGCACAAGCTGCCGATCGCGGAGCTGCGGTGGGTGCCGCTGATCCCGCTCATCGGGCGAGCGAACAGAGCGTTGGCGGAGTACAGCGGGTTACTGTATGCCCTGCCGAATCCGGAAATCCTGCTATCGCCGGTAACGACGCAAGAAGCGGTGCTGTCCTCGCAGATTGAAGGAACGCAGGCTACTTTCGGTGGCTGCTGGGCAGATTCTAGAGCATTTTCCTATCAGGTGTACAGCTAGCTACTAGGCAGAGGCGAGTTGGTCATTGAGGCTGGATGCATGGCTCGTGCATACAGCGACGATCTGCGCCGGAAGCGTTTGGAGGCGCATGCGGCAGGCAAGGGAACGCTTCGCGAGTTGGCGCAGCGTTTCGGTCTCAGCGTGGATTGGGCGTTCAAGGTTTCAGCCGCCCGCAAGCGAGCCGGCTCGGTGAAGCGCGTGCCTCAGCGGCGAGGCCGTCCGAGCCGGGTGGACCGGGTGCGGGTCTCGGAGCGGCTGGAAGCCCGGTCCGACATCACGCTGGATCGATTGCAGGCCGCGCTGCAAGCCTAGACCGGGGTTCGCGTGAGCCGAACACAGCTCTGGCGCGTGGTGCGGGCGCTCGGTTTGCGGCTGAAAAAAAGTCGCTCCACGCCGAGGAGAGGGACACGGCCGCCAACGGCGCGGCGAGCCAGTAGCCGAACTGGCTGCGATTGCGCCCGAGCAGCTGAGGTACCTGGATGAAAGCGGCGTCTCGACCCCGGTGACCCGACTCCGGGGGCGCTGCCGCGGAGGCCGGCGACTGCACCGCGCGGTTCCCGGCGGGCACTCCGAAAACGCTCACCATGCTGGGCGCGCTGCCCCCCCCAACCCCCCCCCCCGGGGGGCCGCGCTCCCCACCCACGGCCGCCCGGCCCCCACCCGGGGGCCGCCCGCGACCGCGCGCGAAGCCTCGCCTTCCTCGACCAGGTGCTCTGCCCCAAGCTGCGCCCCGGCGACACGGTGGTCATGGACGCGCCTCAGCGCCCACAAGGCCGAGCCGGTGTCCGGGAGGCCATCGAGCGAGCCGGAGCTCGGCTGCTCTATCTCGCATCCTACTCGCCCGACCTCAACTCAATTGAAAGAAGCCTGGTCCAAGCTCAAAACCCTGCTCCGCCAAGCCAAGGCCTGCAGCCCGGAAGCACTCCGCCAGGCCCTAGCCCAACCAGCCGGCCGATGATGGCATTGAACTGCGCGGGCCGCTGCTGCTCCATGGGCGGACCGTGCCCAAAGCCGGACCGATGATCCAGGTCGGCAGGTTCCAGCGCGCGTATTCCGGGTACGTCTTATGGGCGCAATCTTTTGATGAGCATGGCGATCAGAGCGCTGCAGCGCTCAGAGAGGATCGTGTTGCTTTCGATGATTTCGCTCGGTTCGGGCGGGCCGCGGCGGAGGGGCCGTCCAACTCGTGTCAGCGGCGGTGGGGTAATACGCGCCGCTTTCCATGCGCCGCGTAGTTTCCAAACCCAGCGGTTTGAAGATGGCCGCCCGTTCCGCCGTCATGGGGTCGCGGGCGGCGGACTTCGCCGCGGGCTTCTGTCCCTTGCGGCGCGCCATCGGGTCTGTTCCTGAGGACTTCAGCTTGCGGGCTTCTCATGCTTCGCCCGGCCCCATCTCCGGGTGGCGGCGTCATTGTCTTCTGCTTGCCATTTACTCGGTATTCCCATCGCCACGCTTTCGCGCCCGCCTTCGTCACCCACAAATAGCGGTCTATAGGACTTTCTCGGACTGCCGGGAGAGGGATTCGTATAGCTCCCACAAGTCTTTTATGGACAGTAAGTTGCGTTTCTGGAAGTTTAGAGATACCAGCAAATCTACCAGCAACATGCAGGCGCTGGAGCTGAAAACCGCCCCAGCCGTACACCGGAGTTCGCGAAGGGCCGCCGCCTGTTTTGGGACGATCTGCGGGAGCGAAGGCCCCGGAGCGGGCGCGCCCTCGGGCCGATGCACCAAGGTGACAGGTGCCAAAAGTGCCAAAACTCCCGCTTGCGGAACTGCGGAATAAGCGAAATAGCGGAATAAGCCCCGGCGCACCAGCCCGCGAGCTCTCACCCGAGCGGAAACCGCACAGCGCCCGCGCGGAAAGTGTCGGAGTAGCATGGCCTCACCCTGACGCGTGTCAACGCTCTATAGGTGTAAGGGACTGTCAGGGTCGTGGGGCGGAGTACGGAGCACTTTTCTCCTTACGGTGTGGACCCCTGTGAACTCCGGGGGTGGGGGGCAGCCGTGGGAGCCGCGCGCGGGCACGCCAACTCAGGCGAGGGCCGGTTCTGGCGAGGACCACAAGTCGAC
>CAXTRW010000101.1:0-10433 GCA_964246765.1 uncultured Acidobacteriaceae bacterium
GCCGGTGACCCCGTCGGGCCTGCCGCCCGCTTCCGGCCCCGTCCAAACCGCCTTTGCTCTACGGTACGCGGATACACAGGTGGGCACGGGCGACCCGGTCGCGCCGGGCGAGTTCCTCACGGTGCAGTACACCGGCTGGCTCGCGGCGAACGGGGCCAAATTTGATTCCTCGCTCGACCGCAACCAGCCGTTTACATTCATGCAGGGCGCGCACCGGGTCATTCCCGGATGGGATCAAGGTTTTACCGGTATGCGCGTGGGCGGCAAGCGGCGGCTGTTCATCCCCTACCAGCTGGCCTACGGCGAACAGGGCCAGCCGCCGGTGATCCCGCCCGAGAGCGACCTCATCTTCGATATTGAACTGGTAGCCGCCTCGCCCAATCCGCCGGGTGAGCCGCCCGCGCCTCCGCAGCCCTAGCCCGGGACCGAAACCCCGGCAAGCGACAGAATGACCGACCCGCGAACCGGCTCGCCGAACACCCGTGCCGGCTCAAACACGCTCCACAGCATTTGGTTCTCGAGCGCCGCGCGGCTGCCCGGGTCGGCGGTGCCTGAGATAACCCGAAAGTCGTATACGCGGCCCCCGGAGTCCACAAACACCCGCACCACCACCGAGCCGTCGACTGAAGCGGTCATGCTCGAGCGGTCGGGCGGCGCGGCGTACAGCAGGCGTGGCGGCGTAGCCATGCCGATGGGTTCGTCCCGCGCCGCGGCCTGCTCCGGGGTGGCAAAGGTGCCCACCAGCAGCAGCACGGTCCCCAGCATCAGCACCGCGCTGGCCAGGCCCGCGGAGGCCTGCACCGCAAGCGGCGCGACTGTATTTTGCCAGCGCAGCTTAAGCCGGTCGAGCCTGGACGCGCCAGTGCGGGCCCTTTCCCGCGAAATGGCCACACGGAGCTTCAGCGAGAGCTCGGGAGGCGGCTTGAGCGAAGGCAAGGCAGCCAGCGAGGCAACGGTCCCGCGCCACTGGGTGAAGCTCTGCGAGCAGGGTTCGCAATGCCGCAGGTGCTCCTGCATGTCCGCCATCGCGGCGCCTGAAAGCGTGCCGTCGAGATAGGCGGAAAACCGCGCTTCAGTTTCAGTACACAGCAGCAGGGTCACCGGATGCCTCCTTGCGCCCGGGCCTTCATCAGCGGAGCCAGCCTTTGCTTCAGGTGGGCCCGGCCGCGCATCAACCGGGACTTCACCGTGCCCAGCTGCACATTCAGAATCTCGGCGATCTCCTCGTACGCGAACCCTTCGATGTCGCGCAGCACCACCGCGGCGCGGTACGGGTCCGGCACCTCGCGCAGCGCCGCTTCCACTTGGCTTCGCAACTCCCCCGCCGCCGCCGCGTCGAACGGCGAGTCGCCTCCGCTCGCCAGGGTTTCCAGCAGCGACAGCCCTTCCTCCTCATCGCCGGGCGCCTGGGCTTCGAGCGCCACCTCGCGCCCGGTATGGCGGGTCCACCAGCGGCGCTGGTTGGACGCCTCGTGGAGGGCGATGCGGTAGATCCACGTCCGCAGACTGGAGTCGCCCTTGAATCCCCGGATGCCCCGGAACACCTTCAGAAATACTTCCTGGGTCAGGTCGGGCGCGTCGCAGGGATTGCGCAGGGTGCGCGCCAGCAGCCCGTAAATGGGCCCGTGGTACTGCGCGATCAGCGAGGCGAACGCCTCCTCTGACCCGGCTTTCAACTCGACGAGGATCGTGGCCTCCTCCGGCCGCGTCCCGCCGATCACATTTGCCAGATTGCCCAACATCGCTCCCGCGCCCACGTGTCGACCCTCCACCATAGCAGCCCCGGCGCTCCGGAGCCAGCGCGCCCTGTAAGCCGCTCAAAGGCGCTGCTTGGGATAGAGACACCGGGCTGGGTCGCCCGGTTCCCGAGGGCGGCTACTGCGAGGTCGGCGGTTGGGTCGCGGGCTTTGCTTTTCTACGTTTATGGGCAGGCGTAGGCGCGGGCGCGGCGGAGTCATTCACCACGGTCGCCGGAGCCGCCTTGGACGAGGCCGCCTGCTGTTGCTGAGCCTCGACCTGCGCGCGCAAGGTCGTCACCTGCTGCTGCTGGGTCACGGCCGCGGTTTCGAGCGCGTCTCCCAGCGACTTCCGCGCGTTTTCAAGCGAGCTTAACGCGGAATGAAGCGTTTCCGCGTCCGCCTTGGGCGCGAACAGGTCCGCCGTCTCGACCACCCGCAAAAGCACGTCGTACAGCGCGTCGATATTGCGATAGACCGGCAGGTTTTCCGAGACGTCGGCCGGCGCTGCGTCCGCTTTGGCGAGCAGCCCGGGCAGCGTCGCATCCAGGTCGCGCCGGATGGAGCCGATGTTGCTGTCAGACTCTTCGCGGCGGGAGCCGGAACCCTTCCACTTATCCACGCGGATAGACGTCAGACTGCCTTTGAGGTCCTGGATGGCCGGCGCAAGCAGGCTAGACGCGGTAGGCAGGGCCGAGGGCGGCGCGGCCGCGGTTTGGCCCCAACCGGCGGGCGCGAGCAGGGCGGGGAACACGAGCAAAGCAAGCGTGAGGCGCATATTCAGGGTTCTCTTTCCATGATAAGCATCAGCGGCGCGAGGGCACTTCCAGCACGTTGATCGACAGCGGCTGGAGCGTCACACTCCCCGTCGAGGGCAGATCGCGCTCCGCCGGCACAATCCGGGTGGGGTCCGCGATCGAGTTGGTCGCCTCCGTCGAGGGCGCGCTCAGGGTGTACATGCGGCCGCCCGAGCCCAGCCCGCGGCCGCCCCTGATCTGCACAGTCACCGGCTCGGGGTCGGTGGTCGCATTCACGAGCTTGATGAACAGGGTTCCGCTCTCCGAATCGCGTGTGACCGACTCAAACAGCCGCACCGGCGCGCCCGACAAGCTCGCGTTCAGGATTTCGTCCCCACGGTGCTGCGAGAACAAAACCTGCGCCCAGTAGCTGGGCGAGCCGTAGCTGTGCATCGCATCATAGCCGATCAGGTCCGTGTCCCACTGCATCCCGCCGGGGTTCACATTGGTCAACATCGGGGCATAGCTGGACAGGATCACCACGTCCGAGTTGCGCTCCATGCCGGTCATCCATGCCGCATCCGCCAGCGCCGCCCCGAAATCGGGCGTCGGCGTACCCTCGCGGGTCGCCCATTCGCCCACGAAAATCTTGGTTCCCGTGCGGGGGGTCTTGTCGTAGTGGTGTACGTCGCCGTACATCTCCTGCGTGGACCGGTAGTAGTGCTCGTCCAGCACGTCCATGGGCCGCGAATGGACCCCGGTGGTGGCGATCAGCTCGATCTTCGGGTAGCTCTTCTTGAGCGCATCGTAAAACTGCGCATAGCGGCCCTCATAGCTGCCCGACTTGTCGAACCAGTCCTCGTTGCCGATCTCGACATAGTTGATCTGAAAAGGCGCCGGGTGCCCGTCCTTCGCGCGCTCCGCGCCCCATTTTGTCGAGGCGGCTCCGGTCGCGTATTCGATCTCCTCAATCGCATTCTGCACATACGGCGCAAGCGCCGGGCCCGGATCTACATGGTCGCCCTTGAGCGAGTAGCCCGCGTACACCGCCAGAACCGGCTGCATATGCAGGTCCTCGCACCACTCCAGAAACTCGAGCAGCCCCAGGCCGTCGGACGAGCGGTACCCCCAGGGGCTCGGGTGCGTGGGCCGGTCCACCAGCGGCCCTATGGTCTGCTTCCACGGGTAGCGGTCGGCGATCCGGTCGCCTTCCAGGTAGTTGCCGCCGGGCAGGCGCAAAAACGCCGGGTGCATGGCCGCGAGCTTTTCCATGATATCGACCCGGTTGCCGTTTTTGCGGTCGTGGTAAGTGGGCGGGAACAGCGATGCGAGATTGATCCACAGCGTCCCGGGCTCCGCCATCGACAGCACGAAATGGTTGCGCGACCCGGCGGTCATCCCCGCAGGGGTCTCCAGGGTCGCGCTGTACTGTTTCCAGTCCGCGCCCACGCTGGCGATCGTCTTCTCGACGATCGTCTTGCCGGTGTCGTCGTCCAGCAGTCTTACGGTTACGCTCGTCCCGGGGCGGCTCGCCTTGGCGTAAAACGAAGCCTGGTATGGCGTGTTCGGACGCAAGGGAATGCCCCAGTAGCCTTCGTTTTCCAGGCCCGCTACGCCCCCGGCCGAGGCAGCCGTGACGTCCAGCTTGATGCTGTTCGGGATGGCCGCGCTCGGCCCCGTGGTTGTGTCCATCGAAAGCGTCGCCTGCGCCGTTCCCCGCTGCACCAGCGCCCAATGGTCCAGGCCTCCAAAACTCGGTTTGACCGCCCGATCCCGCACCAGTTCGCCGTACAGGCCGCCGTCGTAGGAGTAGTTAATCTCCTCCGTCATCAGCCCGTACAGGGTGGGGCTGCTCTTCGCCTTGGCCGCGCCCGCGTCCACCTGCAGCGTGACCGGTTGCTGGGCAAGGGCTGCGACGGCGGAAACGAGTAGAGAGGCGGCAAGGGCGAGGCGAAGCGTCATGAACTCTCTTTCACACAGCAGGTTTCCGTGCTCACTAGCGGCGCTCACCAGCATAGCGGACCGGCAGCCGCGTAGCTAGCGCAGGCTGCCGCCGCAGCTCGACCCGGCCCCCGCCGTGCACCCGAAGCAGTGCGCGCCGGTCCGCACAGACCGCGCCGCCAGCTCGTCGAACGAGCCGATCTCCCAGATGCTCCGTCGCCCCGACGCCGCGAGCTCGAGCATCTGGTTGAAGTCGCAGTCGTACAGCCCGCCGTCCCAGCTCACGCTCACCAGCGACCGGCACATCAGGCCTTCCACCGTCGCCGGGTTGAAGCTGCCGCGCAGCAGGTCCATGTACCCCTGCGTTCGCCCTTCGCGGGCGAGCGCCTCCGCGAACCGCCGGATGGGCATGTTCGTGATCGTAAACAGCTGGTTGAACTCGATCCCGAACGAAGCCCGGAGCTCGCGCTTGTAATCCTGCTCCAGCAACGCCTGCGGGGGCGGCAGCGAGGGCCCGAGCGGGTTATAGACCAGGTTGAGGATGCGCCCCGAGCCCGCGCGTCCGTAGCCCAGGCGGTTGAGCATTCGCAGTGCTTGAATGCTTCTGGAGAACACCCCGCGGCCGCGCTGGGCGTCCACGTTGCCCGGGGTATAGCAGGGCAGGCTGGCGGTGATTTCGATCTCATTTTGCGCCAAAAATGATGGTAAATCGGCCTGTTCCGGCTCGAAAAACACCGTCAAATTGCAGCGGTCGATCACCCGCAGGCCGCGCGAGCGCCCATGCCGGACCATGCGGCGGAAGTTCGGGTTCAGCTCCGGCGCTCCTCCGGTGATGTCAAGGGTCTCGATCGATCCCGTCGCATCCAGCAGCGCGAGCACCCGGTCCGCCGTGGACTCGGTCATGCGCTCCGTGCGCTTCGGCCCGGCTTCCACGTGGCAGTGCAGGCAGGCCTGGTTGCAGAGCTTGCCCACGTTTACCTGGAGCGTGGTGACGGCGCCGCGGCGCAGGGGCGCGAGGCCATGGGCGGTGAGCGCCGAAGCGAAAGCCGGATCGAGAATGGGAGGCAGCGAGGACACTTTTTTGTTGGAAGCTCCCGGTTCCGTTGTGGAACCGGGAGCGGTATAATTTCGATATCAGGCCGGACGGGGGTTGGGACCCCAGCCCGGGCAGTGGGTGCTAGTGCTGAAGTAGCATCCTGATGAGTACCGCCAAAGCAATGACGAATCTCCAGTCAATTCGAACGGCGATTCGCACTACCAAAGAGAACCGGCGACTTGGTTCTTTAGGTATCCAGCATCACCTCCTGGCACCGAACAACCCGAAGGTCGCCGTAAACGGCCTTCGGGATCTGTTCGATCCTTTCGCCGCCCCAACAGCCAGAAAGCAAACTACCGGCCCAGTGTAGCAGCGCCTGCATCCATTCCACGATGCGACGGGCCCTCAGCGCGCTGGTCGGATTTGTCTACGTCGCGGCTATCGTCGCGCTCGAAACCAAGCGTCCCTTGCGCCCCGGCAAGCGCGAACCCAAGCTGCGGCGCGACCTGCGCAACCTCGCCATCGCCTCGCTCGGGGGCGCAACCATTCAGCTGCTCGAAGACCCGCTCGTGCGCCCGCTGGCCCGGCGCGTGGAGCAAAACCGCTGGGGCCTGCTCCAGCGCAAGCGCCTGCCCGCGGCTGTCGAACTCGCGGCCGGCGTGCTTCTGATGGACTACACGCTCTACCTGTGGCACGTGCTCACCCACAAGGTCCCGTTCCTGTGGCGCTTCCACGCCGCGCACCACGTCGACCTCGACATGGACGCGTCCACCGCGATCCGCTTTCATTGCGGGGAGCTGGCGTGCTCGGTCCCTTACCGGGCGGCGCAGGTACTGGTGTTCGGCATCGGCCCGCGCATTCTCTCGACCTGGCAGGCGTTTACTTTCGCGTCCATCTTGTTTCACCACTCCAATATGCGGCTTTCTCCGCGCCTGGAGCGCCGTCTGCAACGGCTGATTGAAACGCCGCGCCTGCACGGAATCCACCACGGCAACTGCCCCGACCAGACCGACTCCAACTGGTCCAGCGGCTTCTCTTTCTGGGACCGGCTGCACGGGACGTATCGGGACGAACTGCCGCAAAGCGAGCTCACCATCGGCGTCGCGGGCATCTCCCGGCCGGAGCAGGTCACGCTCGGGCGCACCCTCCGGCTTCCCTTTGCGCCGCCGCCCGCGGTCGGTCAGTTCCGCGCCGGTTGACGAAACGGCAAGCTCATCAGGAAAAACACCGCCGCTGCGAACCCGTCAGCCGCGAAAATGTACCACGGCCACGACCCCATCACGCTCAAAAGCGAGTGAATGGGCGGCTTACGCAGCAGGTACATGTAGTTCGCGTCGAGCAGCCGGTCGGCCAGGAAGTCAAAACCGGCCAAGATATTGAGCAGAATCAAAGCGAAGAGCCACGAGCCCGGTCGGGGCCGCCGCAAACCCAGCAGGAGCAGCGCCGAGATCACGATGGCGGCGTGCCCGGCGAGGAAAATCACCGACGAAACGCTCGCCAGCGGCGCGACCAGGTAGGGCGTGAGCAGCGCCATCGAGGCGCCGGGCAGACCCCAGTAGTAGGCCAGCTCCACCACGCGCTGTCGGGGCCAAATCAGCGCGGCGACCGTGATCCACAAGGCCACATCGCACAGCTCCAAGGGCAGCGCCAGCCGCCAGGGTGTGGCGAGCGCCGCGACGCGAAACACATACCAGCCCACGCCGAGGACGGCAGAGATTCCGGCGAGCGCCCAACGGGCGAGCTTCCAGTCGCCGGGCCGCCGCCGCGGGAGGGACCAGGCGAGCGCCCCCAGCCCGGCCACCGCGCCCAAAATGGCCAGGTGCGCCGCGCCGAACGGCTGCAGGGAACCCTCGCCCGCGTTCACGCCCGGAGCGTTCTCCAGGCCGCCCGCGCCTCGGGCACAGCCAGCGGCACGCACGCAAATGTAGCGGCAGCGGCCGCGAGGCACCAGGAGCAGAATGTTTTCTGCTTGCGCCACTGGTCCAGCGTGAGCTTGGCCGCCGCTACGGCGTCCCCGCCTACCTTGGCTGCCAGCGCGAGCGGGATCCAGGGCGCGTCCTGCGCACGGTCCGCGCCGTCCATGGCCGCCAGCGCGAGCGTGGCCGCATAGCTCACCGCGCCCAGCGCCGCGTCGGGCGTGGATAGGATCGCGTACGCCTCGGGCGAGCCGTCGACTTTGTCCGCGTCCAGGCCGGGCAAGGGCGGCTCCGGCAGGTGCGGAATCACCCCGGTCTGGTACAGCGAAATCACCGTCATGGAAGCGAGGGAAACAGCGCTCAACGCCACGATCGCGCGCCTGCGCCGGAGCGCGCCGCCTGAGCCCGTCCGGAGCTCCCGGCTGAGCGCCGCCGCTTCTGCCTGGTTGAGGAGAATCTTCATGGTGGGTGGGATGCCTTGCTCCCCCGCGCGAACTGTGGAAGGCTCGAAGCCATGCTCCCGGTTTCCGTCATTATCCCCGCGCTCAATGAAGCTCAGGCGCTGCCCGAAACCCTCGCCCGCCTGCGCGCGCTCGCGCCCGGCCCGGCGGAAATCCTGGTCGCCGACGGCGGCAGCACGGACCGGACCGCGGAGATTGCCGAGAGCTTCGGCGCGAAACTGGTCCGCGGCGTGCGCGGGCGAGGGCCGCAGCAGCACGCGGGCGCGCTGGCCGCCTCGGGCGCGGTGCTGTGGTTCCTGCACGCCGACACCCACCCGGAACCGGGCGCGCTCGCAGCGATCGACCAGGCCCTGCGCGACCCCGTGGTCATCGGCGGCCACTTCCGGCTGCGTTTCACAGGCACGAGCTTCGCCGCGCGTTTTGTCACTAGCTATCAGCCCATCCTGCGCCGCCTGAAGCTGGTCTACGGCGACTCGGCGATCTTTGTGCGCCGCGAAACTTACGAGCGAGCCGGAGGTTTCAGCGCGATCCCGCTGTTCGACGATTTGGATTTGACGCGCAGGCTGCGCAAGCTGGGGCGGTTCGTCACGGTTCCGTCTGAGGTCATTACCTCTTCGCGCCGGTTCGAGGGCCGTCTCGCGCGCACGTTTTCGCAGTGGATGCTGCTGCAAGCGCTGTACGACGCGGGGGTCGCGCCGGAACGCCTGGCCCGGCTCTACCGGCACCTTCGCTAGGCCGGCTTCACCGCGTACACCCGTACGCTCGCCGCCGCCTGGTTCACGTCATAACTTGCCAGCAGCGTCGCCAGTTCCCCGTGCAGGCTGGCTTCAGCAGGCGCGCAGCACGGCTCGGCCAGCACCGCGAACGGCGAATCCATCGCCGGGGAGCAGCATCCGGACTGGTTCTCCACCTGCGCATACGCGTTCAGGTCCGCGCCCGTGTCGACGATTTCAACCCCGGCAAACCCGGCGTTTATTAGCTCGTCCCGGTACGTCTCGATCCGGATCGCCCCGGCAATGCACCCCACATACGCCGCCAGGCTCGAAGCGATGGCCTCGGGCAGCTCGCTCTTGAGCGCGATGTCGCTCACCGCGAGCCGCCCGCCGGGCTTCAGCACCCGGGCGATCTCGCGGAACACGGCAGGCTTGTCGGGCGCCAGGTTCAGGACGCAGTTGCTCACCACGCAGTCCACGGACGCGTCGGCGAGCGGCAGCCGGTCGATGGAAGCGAGGTGGAACTCGACGTTCACGTAACCGCCTGCAAGAGCATTCGCGCGCGCCCGCTCGATCATCGCGGGCGTCATATCAATGCCGATCGCGCGGCCGCTCGGCCCCACCTGCTTCGCGGCGAGAAACACATCGAGCCCGCCGCCCGAGCCCAGGTCTACGACCACCTCGCCCGGACGCAGGTGCGCGGTCGCGGTCGGGTTGCCGCAGGACAGCCCCATATTCGCGCCGGAGGGAATCGACCGGAGCTCCTCGGGCGAGTACCCGAACGCCTCAGCCACCGCATGGACCCCGGCGTGCTCGCTCGATAGAGTGCTCTCCGCGACCGCTCCGTATTTCGCCCGCACCGCGTCGGTAATCTGCCCGGTCATGCTTTACCGTCCACCAGGTCGCCCAGCACGTGCATGCGCATGAAGTTGGTCGAGCCCGAGTTGGTCCTGGTCCCGGCCACAATCCCCACGATTTCTCCCGGCCGCGCAAAGTGGCTCCGTTCGAGCGCGTCCTCGACGGTCTCGATCATGCGCTCGGTGGTCGCGGCCTTACCGCAGGCCAGCGGGAACACGCCCCGCAGAAGGCTCATGCGCCGCAGCACCGAAGGTGAGGAGGAGAGCGCGCACACCGGCGGCTTGGGCATCCGCTTGGACAGCAAGCGCGCGGTGGCGCCGGTTTCGGTGAACACGGCAATTGCCTTGATGTCGAGGTCGTTGGCCGCGTGTGCCATCGACTCGCAGATCGACTCGGTGACGGTGGTCGCATGCGCCCGCACCCGCATCGGGTAGATCGCCGGCAGCTCGCGCATCTGCTCCTCGGTTTCGAGCACGATTTTGGCCATCATCTTGACCGCCTCGACCGGATACTTGCCCGCGGCGCTTTCCGCCGACAGCATCACGGCGTCGGTCCCGTCGTAGACCGCGTTCGCCACGTCGGAAGCCTCCGCGCGCGTGGGCCGCGGGTTGTCGATCATGGATTCGAGCATCTGGGTCGCGGTGATGACGGGCTTGCGGGCCTCCGCCGCCCGCCGGATGATCAGCTTCTGCATGGCCGGAACCTTCTCGGGCGGCACTTCCACGCCGAGGTCGCCGCGCGCCACCATCACGCCGTCCGCGATTTCCAAGATCTCGTCCACGTTATCGATCGCCTGCGGTTTTTCAAGTTTTGCGATGATCCAGATGTCGGCGCCCGCGGCGGTGATGCGGTCCTTCACCAGCCGCACGTCTTCGGCGTTGCGAACGAACGAGAGCGCGATCGCGTCCACGCCCGCGCCGATGACGAACTGCAAATCTTCTGCGTCCTTTTCGGTCAGCGAGGGGACACGGGCCGCGATGCCGGGCAGGTTGATGCCCTTGTTTTCGCCCAGCAGGCCGCCGTTGACCACCGCGC
>CAXTRW010000102.1:0-10393 GCA_964246765.1 uncultured Acidobacteriaceae bacterium
CGTGGCCCAGCGAGCTTGCCGCGCCCAGCAGCGGCCCGTTCGGCCCGATCGCGCCCGGGTTCGGCTTGGTAAGGTCAAGAAAAACAATGTTGCCCGGGTTGTCCGCCGTGAACGGCACCAGCACGTCGTAGCGAATCCCGGCGTTGAGCGTGAAGTTGGGCGTGACTTTGATGTCGTCCATGATGTAGGGCGAGATCGAGAAGTTGCGCAGACGCGTTTCAAACGCCTGCTGGCGGTAGGTGCTGTCGACCTGTCCAAACAGGAAGCTCGCGAAGGCGTTGCCGGTGTTGTTTTCGTTAATCTGTGCGGTCTGGTCCGTGTTGCCGTTGCTGGTGGTCAGGCTTGAAAAGGTGAAGTGACCGGTGGCGTTCTGGCTCTCGTGGTCGTCCTGGTAGGCGCGGCGAAGCTCATACCCGATGTTGAAGGTATTGCGGCCGTGCGTGTACAGGTAATTGTTTTGAAACGCAATGCCGAGCTTGCGGTTGATGCTGCTGATCTCGCCATTAGCGCCGGCGCCCCAGGTCGTCGGCACGTTTGAGGCCGGCCCCCCGAAGCTGATCACCGGAAACGTGGAGCCGCCCGCCACAGCAGGGAAGTCGATTCCCTGGTGCGCGTTGAACTCGTTGTTGAGCTCGCCCAGCCAGCCGAGACCCGCTGTCACGACCAGGTTCGGCGAGACTGAGCCCACGAAGTTGAGAAAGAAACCCGACCCGAGCCGAGGCTCCGTTTTGAGACCCGAAAGCTCATTGGCGAAGTAAGCGCTGTTGTCGATCGCCGGCGAGGTCTGCATGTCATGCCACTGGCTGAAATGCAGCGAAAACCGCTCGCTGAAGTTATGATCCAGCGTGTAGCCCCAGGAAGTTTGATTGGTGGTGACAACCGGAATCTGAGAGTTGATGTTATTGGTCAACCCGGTCAGCGTCGGATTCGGGATAGCGGGCAGAATGCTCGCCGATAACGGGCTGATGCAGTTTTGCGGGATGATGTTATTGGGAATCGGCTGCCCCGGCGTAAGCCCCGGGCAGTTGACGCCCTGTGGCGCATACAGCTGTGGGTACCCGGCGAAGTTACCCTGCTTGGCCAGAGCCGTCGGCACCGTCATGGTCGCCGCGTACTGCTGGTTATACTTGAACCATTCCGACGTCGCATGCCAGAAGGTCCGGTCACGCCCGTTGTAAAGGTGGGGTATGTACACCGGACCGCCCACATTGAAGCCGTAGTTATTTTCCTTGTCCACCGGCACGTGCGGGTTGATTTGCACCAAGCCGCGCGCATCGAAGTAATTGTTCCTGCTGATCTCAAACGCATCGCCGTGTAAGCGGTTCGTGCCGGAAACAAAGTTGTAGTTCACCGCGCCTTGGCCGATGCCGTACTGGGTTGAAAACACCGAGCTCGACACATGGAACTCGTTGACCATCTCGAACGGCGGATTTATGTAGGTCTGGAAGCCTTCCGTTTCCGACTGCACCGCCGGGATGCCTTGGAACAGCACTTCATTCTGAAAGTCCTCGCCGCCCGAGATGCGGTGGCTGAAGGAGGTGCCCGTCACGCCGGGGGCTAGAAAGATGAAGTTGTCGATCTGCCGAGCCTGCCCGCTCAACTCGTCCGGCAGCTCCTGCACGACCTTGTTCTCGATCGTGACCCCGACCTGCGGCGTGCTGGTTTGCAGCGAAATCGCCGAGCTCTTCACGTCGACCGTGGTGGCAACCTCGCCCGTGGTCAGGGTCGCGTTCACACTTGCGGAGCGACCCGTTTCCACCGTCACGCCCGAGTGCGCCGAGGTGGTGAAACCCTGCTGCGTAAAGGTCACGGTGTACGTGCCGGTATTCAGATTCGGAAAAGTATAAGTCCCCGCCGACGAGGTCCGCGCCGTGGTGACGACCCCGGTCGCGTCATTGCGCGCCGAAACCTCCGCGCCGGAGACCACGGCGCCCGAAGCGTCAGTGACCGTTCCGTTGATGCCGGTCGAGGTCTGGGCCTGCGAAAAGGAGCCGCCGCACAGCAGCGCTGCCGCCGCAAGCGCTGTGAAACGGGGAGCGGTGCGCGCAAACGCCGGAAAACACGCAGCGGCGCGCAGCATTCGGAACATGTGCATGAACAGCCTCCAAAAAAATTCAGGGTTCAATCTTGTATGAACTGATCGCGGCAGGAAGGTGGAGCAGGTCGGTCAGAAGTGAAAACGCTTCCACTTGAGCCCAAAACTAAAACGGATGAGCAGGGATGTCAATGAGTAATTCGTAACCCCAATGCCGGTGATAACGCGCGTTTATGCTCGGCAGAACGCCCCAGCCGGCAGCGGGCTTGTCGCCCGTGCTTGTCGCGCGATCGCGAAGGGGCCCGGCTTACAACCGCGCCCCTCTGAGAACCAACCCTACATCGCCGCCGGCGGCTGGTAATCCACCCGCACCGTCTGGATCATGTACGGCGTCACCGGCACGGTCACCCGATCGCCCGTGACGGCCAGCGCACCGCCTTGCGGCTTCTCCATCAGGTTCACGACCGACGCGCTCCCGGCCCCCGGCGGCAGGCTCAGCGTCACGTTGCCGCCCTTGCCCGCCCACTCGTAAAACCGCACGATCAGGCCGTTGCCATCCTCGGCCTTTTTCACCGCGGTCACCACCACGTTTTTCGCATCCACGCCGAAGAACGAGTGCTCGGCCGCCATGGCGCCCGTGTGCGACTCAACCTGCATAGCCTGCAGCTTGTAGTTGTAGTCGTACCCGCGCTCCACGGTGCCCGCGTCCTTCCAGCTGCCCGCGTGCGGGTACAGGGCATAGGTAAAGTGCTGAGGGCCCCGGTCGGCATCGGGATCGGGCCAGGTGGGCGAGCGCAGCAGCGTAAGCCGCAGCAGATCGCCCACGCCGTCGTAGCCGTACTTTGAGTCGTTGATCAGGCTGAAGCCGTGCTGCGCGTCGCCCAGGTCCGCCCAGCGCAGGGCCGGCACCTCGTACTTGGCCTTCTCGAAGCTGTTGTCGCGCGTGGTCGGCCGCTGGATCGTCCCGTAGGGAATCTCATAGGTCGCCATCGGGCTTGAAGCCGCGAGCGGGAACGCGGCCTTCAGCAGCACATGCGTTTCGTGCCAGTCCACGTCGGTGGACACGTCCACCTGATCCGAGCCCGTGTACAGCGCGATCTCCTGCACAAACTTCGAGCTCTGCCAGTGCCGCGTGATGCGAACCACCGAGCGCAGCGGGCCCTGCTCCACCATCTGCACCTGGTCCGCCATGTCGAGCAGCGTCGGCGCGACGTCGAACGTGCCCGGGTCGATGTTCCAGGCGTCGTACTGCTTGGGGGTGTCTTTAAACGCCTGGAGCTGGTTGCCGCAGGAACCCGCCTTGAGCGTTTCAAAGCTGTCTTTTTTGTCGAAAAGCGACGTAATACACCCTGTTTTCGGGTCAATTTGCACGCGCAAATCGGCGTTTTCCATCGTCATTCCGGAGGTTTTCAAGTCCGACTCGAAGCTCTTCTTACCCGGCACAACGCGCAGCACCCGGTAGCCCATGGAAGGCACCGCCGACGCGTCGATCAGCAGCTTATACTGGCCTGTCGCCGCGTCGTGCTGGAGCACCTGCGAGGGCACCGCGCGGCCCTTGTCGTCGAGCACCGAAACCTGGTCGCCGCCGCCCGACGGCATTTGCACTTGGACCTCCGCACGTCCGCCGCGCTCCCAGGCCAGGGGATTGAAGACCAGCACCGGGACGCCGTCCTTCACCCGGGTATCCACGCGCGCCGCCACGGCGCCAAGCGCGTCCCGCTTCACCTGGTCGGTCGACCAGTGCACCTGCTGGTAGTCCTTCTGCGCGTCGCGGTAGATCACGGCGATGCCGGAGCCCGCGGCCAGATCGTGAAACTGGTTGAACAGAACCAGCTTCCAGGCCTCGCGCAGCTGGTCGGCCGGGTAGGCGCTGCCGTCCAGCCACGCCAGGGACGCATATTTTTCCGCGTTCAACACCCATTCCTCACTGTCGCGCATGCTCTGCTTGTGTTTGGCCTGGGTGGTGTAGGTGCCGCGGTGGAACTCTAAGTACAGCTCGTCATTCCAGGTCGGCACGCTGATCTGCCCCGCTGCGGGCGTGGGCAGCTTGGTATCGCCCTTGGCCAGGGACTCGTAATTCCAGGTCGGCGATGGGGCGGCCAGCTCGGTTTCCACCTTGCTGAAGTAGCTTTGCGCCGTGCCGAACTCCTCCCGGGGGATGATCTTGTCCGGCTTCATCCAGTCCACGCCCTGGTCCAGAACGCCGCGCGTCGGGCCGCCGCCGTGGTCGCCCACACCGTACAGGTCCATCATCTCGAGCATGCCCGGCGAGCGGTCGCGCGCCACGGACAGGTCTCTTCCCAGACGCGTCGGATCCAGGTCGTCGTTGCCGTAGTCGTGTGGGAAATAAGTCAGCACTTTGCTGCCGTCCGGCGCTTCCCACCAGAAAAGCTTCAGCGGCAGCTGGTTCATGTCGTTCCAGGTCATCTTCTGGGTTACGAAGTAGTCAATACCGGAGCGCTTGTAAATCTGCGGCAGCTGCCAGTTGTAGCCGAACGAATCCGGATTCCAGCCGATGCGCGTAGTCTTGCCGTACAGCTTCTCAAAAGTCGCTTGCCCAACCAGCAGCTGGCGCACCTGCGATTCGCCGTCCGGCATGTTCAGGTCGGGTTCGATCCACATGCCGCCCACCAGCTCGAACCGGCCCTGATCGATGCGCTCTTTGATCTGATCGTTTAGCTGCGGGTATTTGTCGGCCATCCATGCGAAATATTGCGCGGCCGACTGCGAGTATGTGTAGTTGGGGTACTCGCTCATCAGCTGCACGGCGGTCCCGAAGGTCCGCTTGACCGTGTCGATGGTCTCGCTGCGCGGCCACAGCCACGCGGCGTCCATGTGCGAGTTGCCGGTCAGGTGGAAGTCCGCCTTGTGCAGCAGCGGTTTCAGCGCTTCCAGGGTCGCCGCGGACCGGCGCAGCGACGCGTCGAACTGGGCCTGATTGCCGGAGGTGAGCGCCTGCGTGTTGACCTGCGCCATGGCATCACCCAGCGTTTTCAGGTCCGCCGACGAGCCCGGCGCGAGCGAAGGAACCAGATACGCCGCGGTCAGCAGCTCCTCGCCCAGGGTCTCCGGATTGGGCCGGTTGGGCGCGAAGGTAATCTTCATCTCCACGTTGTGGAAGTGCTTCACGTCCACAGTCGGCAGCAGCTTCACCGCGACCAGGACCTTTTCCCCCGGTTTGGCGTTGTGGAACAGCTCTACCCCTTCCAGGTCGTCGCCCAGGGCCACACGACGCCCATTGAAATATAAAATTTCCGGCATGGGCCCGTTCGCATACGCGCGGAAACGGAAGCCGATGTCCACGCCTGTCAGGTCGTAGCCGTGCAGGGTTTGGGGCACCGTGATGGTGCGCCGGTACCATACCGCTTCCTTGGGCGCGGTGGAGCGCGCGCTCACCTCCTGCCAGCTTGAGTCGTCCAGAGTCGGGCTCTCGCCGTGCGCCACATCGCCCGCGTGGAAGCGCCAGGGCCCGTCAGGCAGGGTTTCCAGCTGCTCCAGCTGCCCGAGCGTGGTTTTCTGCGCCGGAGACAGCGCGGCCTGGCCGGCACCGGGGTGCTGCGACTCGAATAACTGGGCGCGCAACGGAGTGACCAAAAGTGCACCGGAGAGCAGGCCCAGGGCGGCACGCGAGAGGGAAGAGAGGTGTGGACAGGCCAAGGGAGCTCCTTCGGGGAGGTGAAATCGTTTCCATAAAGCGCAAAAACGCCCGCCCAAGCTGTATACCAGATTGCGGCGCTATTGTCCCGCCACAGCGGATCACCTGCCGAGGGATAGCTCCCATCCGCCACCGAAACACAGGCTCCCCACGCCTCGCGTTTGAGACGCAGGTTTTGATTCGCGGCAGCGAAGGACCGTCTCGCTTCTCTCCCGGAAAAGAAAATTGCACGAAAAGGGAAGACCCCAGGGCAGTTCTCGTACATACGTGAAGCGCCGGCATCGCTGGATGGGGCTTTTCCGGCGGGAAAAGCCACACTGCCACAAAACTCTCCCTCTACACCAATACGAGAACTGCCTTAAGCCCGGGCGCACTCGAGCGCCAATTGCATCCCTTCCTCCACGTGAATGACCCAGGCCTCCAGCCGGGAACCCTCGGCGCTGATCCGCACATCGCCGTCTATCGTTTTCTCGTTCAGTCCGCGGTCCAGCTCCAGACCCCAGCCCTCCAGCCCATCGCAAACTTCGGCCCGCACCCCGGGGTTGTTTTCGCCGATACCGCCGCCGAACACTACCGTCTGCGCCCGGCCCAGCGCCGCCAGGTAAGCGCCGGCAAACAGCCGCGCCCGGTAGCCGAACATCTTCAAAGCCAGTCGCGACCTCTCGTCTTCCCGCTTCTCCAGCTCACGCGTGTCCAGCGACACGCCGGAAACCCCCAGCAGCCCGGACCGTTTCTCGAGCGTCGTCATCACCTCGTCGATGCTCAGACCCGCCGCGGCGGCAAGAAAGGGAATCACCGCCGGATCGACGCTGCCCGAACGCGTCCCCATCATCAAGCCTTCCAGCGGCGTCAATCCCATCGAGGTCTCGATCGACTGCCCATTTCGAATCGCGCACGCCGACGAGCCGCTTTCCAGATGAAACGTGACCGCGTTCACCTCCGCCATCGGCCTCGCCACCAACTGCGCGTAGCGCTCCAGCATGTACCGGTGCGAAAGCCCATGAAATCCGAACCGCCGCACCCCATGCCGGTCTGCCAGCTCGCGGTCGATCGGGTAGCGCCAGGCGTACTCCGGGATGCTCTGGTGAAACGCCGTGTCGAAAGCCGCCGCCACCGGCAGATTCGGTGCCTTGCTCCGCAAAACGTCCAGGATCGCCACCGAGTTCGCATTGTGCAGCGGGGCAAGGTTTTGCCGCTTCACAATTTGGTCGCGAACCCGGTCGTCCACCCGCGCCGCCACCTGAAACTCAGCGCCCCCGTGCACCACCCGCACTGCCGCGAGCTCGACGTCCTCGATCCGCGGCGCACCGGGAATCTGATGCGATCCGAGCGCCTCCAAGACCCGCTCGGAAGCCGCGCAGAAGTCCCGAAAATCCCCCTCGCGCTCGCCCACGGGCTGCCCGTCCCGCAGCAGCACCAGTTTGGTCGGCTTGCCGATATTGTCCACGGAGCCGCTCAGCAGCTTGCGCCCGTCATGGGCGATGCCCGCGGGGTCCACGCGCACCACATCGAACTTGAGCGAGTTGCTACCCGGATTCAAGGCAAGAACAGTCGGCATGGCAGCCCTCCGGTGTTGCAAGACGCGAGTCTACGCCGCAAACCGCCCCAGCCGTTCCAGGTAGTCGCGGCGCGCCTCGTCTCGACGCTCCCCGAGCAGCCGCGCAAGGGAAGACCCGCCCCCCAACCGCTCCCGCGCGATCTCGGCCAGCATCAGGAAGTCGTGCCACGTTCCGCCGGCCTGTTGCAGCGCCTCAAACTGCCCAGCCAGGGCATCGCTGCCGTTCGCCTCGCCCATGTAGCGGGCCAACTTGGCCACCTTACGCACCTCGTGCAGTTGACCGGTGCTTTGACGGTCGCCCGCGCCGGCGGCCCGCTCCCGGTACCATCCCCGAATCCTCTGTTCCACCTCCGCAGCCGGCAGCGAGAAGTCGTCCCGAGGCTCCAGGGCATCGCTCAACTCGTCCAGGCTCCGGACCAGCTTGCCTTCCAGCTTCGCCAGAGTACGCAGCAGGTCGTCCGCCGCCGCCCGCCGTTTGCGCTTCAAATAATGGTCCAATCGCGCCGCGTCCTTTCGCAGCCCGTCGGCGCCGCCCAGCTCTTCCAGCGACTTGCGCTGCACGTCCAGGTCGCGCACCGCGCCCCCGGCTCGCCGCACCTTTTTGAGCAGCTTCCCAAGCCGACGCGCGGTCTTCCGATACGGAGGCGGAGCCGCACCGGAGGCCGCGCCGTCCAGTGTCGCCAGCAGCTCCAGCTGCGCTTCCATGCGGCGCGTGGTCGTGCGAATCCGATGCACATGCTCTTTCGCAGGATCATTCGAGGCAAGCAGAACGGCCGCCGCCAGCGCCTGCTTTTGCTGCTCCAGCGCCTGTACAGGATGGGACGCGCCTGCGGGGTTGATTTTGGTTCCAGCCATAGTGCGGGGTTGCTCCTAAAGGTAGGACGCTGAAAACCCACATCGCGCTTTCCGGCGTCGCATGGCCGGCTTTGGAGGGAGACCGCCATCCGCCGCGGCCGCCGACAAGCTCGCAGCGAAGCTCAAGGGCGCTTGAATACCAAGGAATGTGCTGAGGGAAATACGCCGCAGCGCAGCGGCAGGGTACAGTTGCTTAAAAATCGATTATGTCCGATAACGCATATTCTGTTCCAAAGCTCCTTATGGAACCAGCGCCGCAATCTCAGTGCCCGGGAACGTGAAGCCCAATCGTGATCGCCGTGCAGGTATTCCTCGACCGTTAGTATTCCCAATCCGGCTTGTCGCGTCCGGATGCAGACGCATACGCTTCGAAAATCGCTCGGCGCTTGTTTTCGCTTACCATTCGCATGCCCGGCACGCGAGCGACCAGCTCGCCGGCACGCGGCCACAGCAGGATGACCACCACATGCCGCGGATCGGTCTCGAGCGAATGCTCGAGCTTGCCCAGCACCTTCCGCATCGTGGACTCGCCGAACGGGTTGAACAAGTACACCGCCAGCGGCCCCGGCGGAAACACAAACGACGCCGCATCCGTGTGCAAGGACCGTATCGCGCCACCGGAAACAGCCGGCCGGCGCCGGAACGAGCCGATGTTCCCGCAAGCCCGCCGGTGCAGCCTTTCGGAAAGCTCTACGCCCAGGATATCCCGGAACGGCAGCTCGGCGGCCACAAACAAGCTGCGTCCCTTGCCCGATCCCAGGTCGATATACGTGTACCTGCGCGCATCGCACACCGGCGCGGCGCGCAGAGCCTCCCGGATGTGTCCGGGCCTCGCTGGGACGTACCACTCACTGTCCCCGGCCGCAATGCCGGCCTGCGACAAGGACACGTCCCCTGAGGTGCGCACCCGGCGGGTTCGGTCGAACCACTGGTCCTGGAAGAATTCCACGATCCGTCGGATCGCGTGGTACGCTTCAGCCCGCAGGTTCACTCATTTCCTCCTTTGGCCGGTAGAATGCGAAAATTCTGCGCGTAACCGAACGTCTCGATTCTGAGACGTGGGTCCCGGTGAGCGCAAGCTCGCCATCACCCTTCTCTGCGCGACTCCCACAAACATGGGATCAGCGATTCGCCTGTTACTTCCGAGTCTCGAACCACTCCGCCGCCCGGCGTTTCGCGGTGGCCCCCATGCTAGGATTTCCCCATGAAGGCCGCCATCTCCGTCGTGCGCCCGTTCCACGCCGTCATGTTGGCAAACGCCCTCAACAAGCGCGCGGACGCGGTCGACATCTGGTCCGGAGCGCCGCGAAAATACTTTCACCACCTCGACTCCGCTGTCCACACCCATCTGGTTCCCGCGCCGGTCGAGATGTTTGCCCGCATCGCCCATCGCAAGCTCGCCCCGCAAACCGTGCAGCGCGGCATCGTCTGGTGGGACCGCATGGTCGCCGCGGTGATTCCCCGCTCCGACCTGGTCATCGGCTTTGCGACCCAGGCGCTCCACACCGGCCAGGCCGCCCACAGGCGCGGTAGCCGTTTCGCGCTCGACCGCGCCTGCCCCCACGTCGATTTCCAGCAAAATCTCGTCCGCGAAGAGGCCGAAAAAACCGGCGCTAAGTTCACGCCGGAGCCCGCCTGGTTCCGCGACCGGCAGCTCGCCGAGTATGAACTCGCCGACTCGATCCTTGTCCCGTCCCGCTACTCCGCCGGCGCCTTCCCGGCCCACCTGCAATCCAAACTGCTGCTCGCCCCCCTGCTCGGCCGCGCCCAAGCCCGCGGCGAAATCCGCCTCAAACGCAACAGGCCCTTCACGGTAGGCGTCCTCGGCGGCAATCCCCTGCGCAAGGGCTACCTCTACCTGCTTGAGGCCTGGCGCAAGCTCGCGCTGCCGGACGCCCGCCTGCTGATCCGCTCCTCCAGCGATTTTTCGGCATTCCCCAAGCTCGCCGAGCTCCTAAGCGAAACCCCCAACGTCGAGATTTTGGAGTACATCCCCAACATCGCCGAGTTTTACCGGCGTTGCGACCTGTTCGTGCTCCCCAGCATGGACGACGGCTTCGGCATGGCCCTGTTCGAGGCCATGGCCAACGGCGTGCCTTCCATCGCAACCCGGAATTGCGGCGCGTCCGAGCTGCTCTCGGACGGCGTGGACGGCCTGGTCATCGACGCCGGCAGCGCCGAACAGCTCGCCGCCGCCATCGAGTCGCTCTATACGCACCAGCCCCGCCGCCACGCTGTCGCCCTCGCCGGCCAGGCCGCGGTCGAACGCATCTCCTCCACTTCGGTTTAC
>CAXTRW010000103.1:0-10274 GCA_964246765.1 uncultured Acidobacteriaceae bacterium
CCCTGCTGGTGCTGCGCGAAAACCCCCGCCTGCTGCGCTCCGCCGTCAACGAGGTCGCAACCGGCCACCGCATCCTCGACCGCCTGCCCCGCCTCGCGCCCGTGGCCGAGGGCGAAGGCCTGCCGCGGGCCGCCGCCGTCGCCGCGGGCTACTTCCGCGCCACCGGCAATGCGTGGGACGCGAAGGCGCTGCCGGTCTACATGAACGGTCTGCAGGATGTGGAACCGCTGGAGCTCCAGGAGCTTTGGTCGCTGAGCTCGCTGATGAAGTTTCACCTCATGGAGCAAGCGGTGAGCGAGGGCGAGGCCGTGCTCGCCGCGGGCATTCCGCCCGGCCGCAATGCGGTGATTGACGCCTGCGTCAAGAGCCTGCGCGAGCTCGGCTACGCCGACTGGGCCATCGTCGCCGAGCCGCTGATCGCCTTTGACCGCCTGCTGCGCGAGGACCCCGCCGGGGCCTACGGGCGTATGGACTTCAACTCCCGCGAGGGGTACCGCAAGCGGGTTGCCGCGCTGGCCCGCTACGCCGACATGACCGAGTTCGAGGTGGCCCGCGAAGCGCTCCGACTGGCCCGCGAAGCGCAGGCTCGCCCCACGCAAGACCCGCGCGTCCACCGGCGGCAGGCCCACATCGGCTTTTACCTCATCGACTCCGGCGCTGACGATCTCACCCACACCATCGGCTACCGGCCGCCCTGGCACGAGCGCATGCGCATCAGCGCCAAGCGCGACGCCGACCTGTTCTACATCGCGCCTATTGAGGTGCTGTCGATCATCCTGATCGCGGTACTCCTGCTCTTTGTCGTGCCCATCGCGCACAGCCCCTGGTCGCTCATCTGGCCGTTTATCCTGCTGTTCCTGCCCGCGACCCAGGGCGTCGTCGATCTGATGAACAACGCGGTCACGGCGCTGTTTGAGGCGCGCGCGCTGCCCAAGCTTGAGTTCGCGAAAACCGGCATCCCGGCCGATGCCGCCACCCTGGTCGCCGTGCCCACGCTGCTGCTCAGCGAAAAGCAGCTGCGCGAGCTGGTCGCCGAGCTTGAAGTCCGCTATCTCGCCAACCAGGACCCGAATCTCCACTTCGCCCTTATCACCGACCTGCCCGACTCGCTCACCAAGCCGCGCGAACGCGACAGCGACCCCCTGGTGGTGCTGGCCCGCGAGCTCATCACCGAGCTCGACGAGCGCTACCGGGGCGAGCGCGGCGGCCGGTTTGCATTGTTTCACCGCCATCGCATCTTCAACGCGCGCCAGGGCGTGTGGATGGGCTGGGAGCGCAAACGCGGCAAGCTCTTGGACCTCAACAAATACCTCGAAGGCGTGTTTGACGCCTTCCCGGTCAAGGCCGGCGGCGTGGACGCGATCTGCGGCGAGCACGCCAGCGGCGGCAAAAAGGTCCGCTACATCATCACGCTCGACTCCGACACCCAGCTGCCGCGCGGCACCGCGGCCGCGATGGCCGGGGCCATGGCCCACCCGCTCAACCAGGCCGTGATCGACCCAGAGCGCCGCATCGTCACCGCGGGCTACGGCATCCTGCAGCCCCGCGTCGGCGTCAGCGTCCACTCCGCATCGCGCTCGCGCCTAGCGTCCATCTTCTCCGGCCAAACCGGCTTCGACATCTACACCCGCGCGGTTTCTGACGTGTACCAGGACCTGTACGGCGAGGGCATCTTCACGGGCAAGGGCATCTACGAGGTACCGACGCTGCACGCCGTGCTCGACCGCCGCTTCCCGCGCAACGCCCTGCTCTCGCACGATCTGATTGAAGGCGCGTACTGCCGCGCTGGCCTCGCGACCGACATTGAAGTGGTCGACGACTACCCGTCACACTACTCGGCCTACACCCGCCGCAAGCACCGCTGGGTGCGCGGCGACTGGCAGATCGCGCAGTGGATTTCGAACTCGGTTCCCGACGAGAGCGGCCGCAAGGTTCGCAACCCGATCTCGACGATCTCGCGCTGGAAAATCTTCGACAATCTGCGCCGGTCGCTGGTCGAACCCGGTACCATGCTGCTGTTCATCGCGGGCTGGTTCGGCCTGGTCGGCGGCCCACTGTACTGGACGCTGGTCACGCTGGCGCTGATGTTTCTGCCCACATTTGTGCAGTTCTGCTTCTCGCTCGGACGCGCCGCTGCCTCCGACCAGGCCGGCGCGGTGGGCGAGGCGGTGGAAGGCACGGCGCAGGCTGCGTTTATCACCCTGCTCAACGTGGTTTTCCTGCCCCACTCCACGTTTCTTACGCTCGATGCGATCGTGCGCTCGCTGGTGCGGCGCCTGGTCACCGGCCAAAAACTTCTGGAGTGGGAAACCGCGGCCGAAGCCGAGTCCGGCAAGCGCACCACCCCCGTGGACCTGTACCTGAAGCTCAGCCCCGCGTTCGCGCTGGTCCTCGCCGTGCTGCTGTTTTTCGCGGGCGGCCGCGCCTGGTTTGCCTTCGGCGCGGGCGGCCGCTTCTACAGCATCCCCATCGCGCTCATCGTTGCGCTCCCAGTGCTGCTGCTGTGGGCCGCCGCGCCCCTCATCACCGCCTGGCTCAACGAGCCGCCGGCCGAGGCTGTGAAACCGCTCGCCGCACGCGACGCCCAGTTCCTGCGCGAGCAGGCCCTGCGCATCTGGCGCTACTTCTACCAGTTCGGCGACGCGCGCCACCACTACCTCATCCCCGACAATGTTGAAGAGCAAAATCTGGTCGAGGCCCCGCGCGTTTCTCCCACCAACCTGGGCCTGCTCCTGAACGCGCGCCAGGCGGCGGCGGAGTTCGGCTGGCTTACCGCGCCCGAGTTCGCCGAGCTGACCCTGCACACGCTTGCAACGTTTGAGGCGCTGCCGAAATTCCGCGGACACCTGTACAACTGGTACAACACGCACACGCTCGAACCCCTGCGCCCCATCACGGTTTCGTCAGTCGACAGCGGCAACTTCGCGGCCTCCTTGTACACGCTGCGCATGGGCGCGCTCGAGCTGCTGGACCGGCCGCTGATCGACGCGCGGCTCTTTGATGGCCTGCGCACGCAGCTCGCCGTATCGCAGCTGGACGGCTCAGGCCTGCCCGCAGCCAATGCGGGCCTCGACGCGCAGCTCCACTGGGCGCTCGATCGGGCGGCGCTGCAGCCCGCCATTGAAGCCCGCGAGCCCGAGCCCGCGCAGACCACCGACGAAGCCGCATGGTGGCGCGACGAGCACTCCAAGCGCACCGGCGCTATCGCCGCGCTGGTTCGCGATTTCAAACCATGGCTGCTGCCCGAGTTCGCTCCCCTGCGCGGGCCGCTGGAGCTGGAGCCTACGCAGCCGAAGCTGGGCAGCGCTGCGCAGTTCGCGCGCGATCTCGAAGGCCGGCTCACCGTGCTCGCTCACGCGTCCAGCGCCGATGCCGCGCTCCCCGTGCTGGCCGAGCGTCTCCGCACTCTGCTGCCCCCAGCGGCGGCGCGGCTGGAAAGACTGACCGCCGACCTCACCCGCTGCTCGCGCTTGAGCTTCCGCCTCGCCACGGAAATGGACTTCGGCTTCCTGGTCCGGCGCGACCGGGAGATGCTCTCAATCGGCTACGAAGTCGAGCGCGAGGAGCTGCACGAGGCCTGCTACGACATGCTCGCGTCAGAAGCCCGCGTGGCCGCGTTTATCGCCGTCGCGAAAGGCGACCTGGAACAGACCAGCTGGTTCAAAATGGGCCGCACCCACACCCTCGCCTTCGGCCGCGCGGTGCTGCTGAGCTGGACCGCCACCATGTTTGAGTACCTGATGCCCTCGCTCTGGATGCGCTCCTACCCGGACACGCTGGTCGCGCGCACGCTCGCCGGGGTGGTCGCGATCCAGCGCGCATATGCGCGGAAACTGGGCGTCCCCTGGGGCATCTCCGAGTCCGGCTACGCCGAGGTCGACGATGCGGGCCACTACCACTATCAGGCTTTCGGCATCCCGGAGATCGCGCTCAAGTGGGACGCGACCGCCGGCCCCGTCGTGTCACCCTACTCAAGCTTCCTCGCGCTCGGCATCGATCGCGACGCGGCGCTCAAGAACCTGCGCGCGATGGCCAAGTCCGGCTGGGGCGGCGCCTACGGGCTCTACGAGGCGATCGACTACGTCCAGGGCCGCGATCGCCCCCGTTTGGTCCGCGAGTGGATGGCGCACCATCAGGGCATGTCCCTGATGGCGCTCCTAAATTTGCTGCACGATGACGCCTGCAAACGCTGGTTCCACTCGAACCCGCACCTGCAGGCCACCGAACTGCTGCTGCATGAAAAACCCGTCCGCGAAGCCGCGCTGCGCGAAGAAATAAAGCAGCAGCCGGTGAAAAAGCCACAGCCCGCATAGTAGAAATCAAAGCCCGCGTCTCGCGCCGACGGCGGAGAATACTGGCGGCCCAAACATTTGGCGATAAGCCAGTTAAGACCACGCGGGTGCCCCACGTCTCGATCCCGGGTCCCCAGCGAGCGGTCCTTGCTCGCTGGGGTGGTAAGACGTGGGTTTTCGTGAGCGAATGCTCACGACCGGTTTACACCGTCTGCAACGCCACCCCCGCAAAGTGCGCCCGATACACACTCAAAACCTTCGCCGCGCGCTCCGGATCCGTCGACCAGCTTAAGGAAACCTGCTCCACGAACTGCTCGCCGGTTTGCGCCAGCAGCGCGGCCCGGTAGTGCGGGTAACCGTGTTCGAGCGAGCGCAACAGCTCAATGCGCTGCGCGAAGCAGTCCTGCCAGTTGGCGAAGATCATCCACTGCGCCTCAACCGTCACCCACGCGCCGCGCAGAAACTCGCGCGTCGGCAAACACAACGATTCGCCCCGCGGCGGGTGCGACTGCTTCTGCCCAAACAGATTGTTCGCGCGCACAGCTAGCGCCGACGCACCCCAAGCAGACTCAAGCGCAGCCTCGCAGGCGGCGTACTCAGGAAAAATGTGGCCTGCGGCGCGGGCGGCGGCGGCGGCTTTGGGCAGGAATTCTTCGGGTTTCATGGGCTCTCCTGGGCAAAGAAAATGCGCCCGGCAGGGCGCTTCTCTTATTCTTCCCGGAAGAGACAAAACAAAGTGCAAAACCGCCTGCGCGGCTGGCGGCCACTTCGTGGCGGGTATTCTTAAAGGCCTAAACGACGAAATACTTCGCCTGCGGATGGTGCACAATCAGCGCGTTCGTACTCTGCTCCGGCTCCAGATGGAACCCTTCCGTGAGCCGCACGCCGATATTCTCCTCCGGCCGCAGCAGCTCGAAAATCTTGGTCTGGTCCTCAAGGTTCGGGCACGCCGGGTAGCCGAACGAGTAGCGCGAACCGCGGTACTTTTGGTGGAACAGGTCGCGCACCTCCGCCGCGTCCTCGCCCGCGATGCCCATCTCCTCGCGGATCAGCTTGTGCGCGTACTCCGCCAGCGCTTCCGCTGTTTCCACACCCAAGCCATGCACGTACAGATAGCGGGTAAAGTCGCCCGCGTCGAACAGCTTCTTGGTCTCCTCACTGGCCCGCTCGCCGATGGTTACAACCGAAAACCCAATCACATCCATGCGGCCGGAATCCTTGGGATGGAAGTAATCGGCGATCGAAAGCTTGCGCCCTTCCCTTTGGCGTGGAAACGAGATGCGCAAGCACTCGCGGCCCGGCTCCTCAGGCTGGTACACCACCACATCGTTGCCATCGGCCTGCGCGGGATAAAAGCCATACACAAGCTTCGGCCAAAACCAGTTCTTCTGCTTTACTTCCTCCTTGAGCTCGCGCAGAATAGGCCGGTATTTCTCCTCAACCAGCCGGATGTAATCCGTCGCCGAAGCGGTCTTGAGCTGCCACTGGTTCTTAAACAGCGCCGTTTCGTTGATGTAGGAAAAGATCAGGTCGAGATCGAAATCCTTGCGCACCCGGCAGCCGTAAAACGCAGGCACGGGCGTCTGCTCAAGCGGCGTCACCGCGCTCGACCGCACCACGGGCGCCTCCACCAGCGGCGCTGCCTGCGCGGCCGCGAGGTGCGGCGCCAGCGGGTACACCTTCACCGTGCTGCCCTCCTCCATGCGCTTGGCCCGCGCCCCGTCCTCGGTGGTCAGGTCGCTCATCACGTGCAGGCCGGCAAAGGCGTCCTCGGCGTAGAACACGGCAGACGAATACTCCTGCCGCAGATCCTGCTCGACGTACTTGCGCGTGAGCGCCGCGCCGCCGCAGATCACCGGCGTTCGCATCGCGAGTCGCTCCAGATCCTGAATGACATACTTCATCTCAAGCGTCGACTTCACCAGCAAGCCGCTCAACCCGATCGCGTCCGCGTTGTGATCCTGCGCGGCCTTGATGATCACATCCGCCGGCTGCTTGATGCCGAGGTTCACGACCTTGTAGCCGTTGTTGGACAGGATAATGTCGACCAGGTTTTTGCCGATATCGTGGACATCACCCTTCACGGTAGCGAGCACAATCGTACCCTTCTGCGTGCCCTCGATGCGCTCCATCTTGGGCTCCAGATACGCGACCGCCGCCTTCATCACCGCGGCTGAATCCAGCACCGACGGAAGCTGCATCTTACGCGCCCCGAACAGGTCGCCCACAGTCTTCATCCCATCCAGCAGCACTGTGTTGATCAGCTCCAGCGGCGTGTACTTCGCGAGCGCCGTTTCCAGCACCTGCTCGAGCGACCGCTTCTCGCTCCCCTGCCCCATCGACCGCTCCCCGCGAATAATCAGCTGCTTCAGCTGATCCTCAAGCGGCAGCGACTCCACCGCAACCACATCCTCCTTCGCGGACGGATCGAGCCCGCTGAAGTACGCCATGTAGCCCTGCAGCGGATCGCCCTCGCTCGTGTCGCGAAAGATCAGCTTGCGCGCCAGCTCCACCTCGCGCTCGGGAATCTTATAGAGCGGATAAATCTTCGCGTAATTCACAATCGCTGCATCCAGGCCGCGATCCACCGCCTCCTTCAGAAACACAGAGTTCAAAACCCGCCGCGCATACGCGTTCAGCCCGAACGAGATATTGCTCACGCCCAGGATTGTCTTCGCCCTGGGCAGCTCTTCCTTGATGCGCCGGATCGCTTCCAGCGTCTGGATACCGGCGTCGCGGTAGTCCTCCTGGCCGGTCGAAATCGGCAGCGTCAACGCGTCGAACAGCAGGTCCTCCCCGCGCATGCCGTAGCGTTCAGTCGCCATTTCGTAGATGCGCTTCGCTATCGCGACTTTCTTGTCCGCGGTCAGCGCCATGCCGTCTTCATCGATGGTGAGCGCGACCACCGCCGCCCCGTAGCGCTTGGCCATGGGCAGCACCTGGCTGGTGCGCTTTTCCCCGTCTTCCAGGTTGATGGAGTTGATCAGCGGCTTGCCCGGCACCCGCTTCAGCGCTTCTTCAATCACGTCCGCCTCGGTCGAGTCGATCACCAGCGGTGCCGTCACGCGCGTGGCCAGCTTTTCGAGCACGCCGTTCATGTACGCCTTCTCGTCCTCGCCCACAATCGCGCAGCACAGGTCCAGCAACTGCGAGCCCTCGCTCGCCAAACGCTTGGCCATCGCGAGAATCCCGTCGTAGTCTCCGCCGCGCACCATGTCGCGGAAGTGCGCGACCCGGGTGGTCGTGTTCATCTCCTCGGCCACGATCACCGGCTGCCCGTCCACCTCGAGCGGCATTGCCGAAAACGCGCTCGCGACCACGCCCTGCGGCTTCACGTCGCGCCGCGCAGGCTTTGCGTCCTTCACCGCCTCCACCACCGCGCGCAGGTGCGCGGGCGTCGTCCCGCAGCAGCCTCCCACGACCTGCACGCCATACTCGATCACAAATCGCCGGTGATACGCGGCCAACTCCTCGGGCGTGAGCTTATACACCGCGACGCCGCCCTCGTTCTGCGGCAGCCCCGCGTTGGGCAGCACGCTAATGGGCCGGGTGGAATTTTGACACAGAAAGCGCACCGCGTCGTTCATCTCCGCGGGCCCGGTCGCGCAGTTCAGCCCGATCACGTCCGGGTCGAAGCACTCCACCACCGCCAGCGCCGCGCCAATCTCCGAGCCCAGCAGCATGGTCCCGGTGGCCTCCAGCGTGACTTGCATCTGCAGGGGCATCCGCCTGCCCGCTGCGCGCATGGCGTCCTGGCAGGCAGCCAGCGCGATCTTGGCCTGCAGCAGATCCTGGCTGGTTTCGATCAGCAGGATGTCCACGCCACCCTCGATCAGCGCCTCGGCCTGTTCGCGATACATGGCCGCCATCGCGTCGTAGCCGATGTGCGCGAGTGACGGCAGCTTGGTCGTCGGCCCGATCGATCCGGCGACGAACCGCGGCTTTTCAGGGGTGGAAAACTCGTCCGCAATGGAGCGCGCCAGACGCGCCGCTTCGATGTTCAGCTCGCGGGTCCGATCGCCCAGCTCATACTCATCCAGGACAACGCGGGTAGACCCGAAGCTGTTGGTTTCAATAACATCGCAGCCCGCCTCGAGAAAGCTCGCGTGGACGCCTCGGATAATGTCCGGTCGAGACAACACCAGGAGTTCGTTGCAGCCCTCCTTGCCCCAATAATCGTCGACCGTGGGGGCGTGAAGCTGGATGCTGGTACCCATCGCGCCGTCGTACACCAGCACGCGTTCATTCAGGAGTTCGAGGAAGTCAGCCATGGCGGACCTTCATTCTAGCGCGGGCTTCCTGAATCCCATGCGTGCACCAAAATGGGTCACCCTTGAGCAATGAAGGGCTCCACGCGTCCGGCGCTGCGTCGCGAGAGAATCCCGACTCAGGCGACTAGAGCACCGGCTCCACCGGATCCACTTCCCAAATGTTCAGCTCGCCGTCCAGCATCGTCCGGATGGCCGCCATGGCCTGCTTGAAATGGTCCGAGCTCTTGTGCTGCTCGAACTCCTCATGCCCGGCGTACTGCTCGCTGAAGAAAAAATCGCCGCCGTCGGTGGTCTCAAACAATTCGTACAGCTCCACACCATCCTCGGTGCGAGAAGCCTTGACCAGTTCGAGAAACTGCTCCCGCACGTCCTGCTCCCTGCCCGCTTTCGCCCGCGCCCGCGCAAACACCCGTACACTCGCCATGGCTCCTCCTGACTCTGTGATGCGCCGCTCAAAACAAAAAAGCGGCCCCATCTCAGGGCCGCCTTTCGCGCCTTCGCTTACTTCACCGAGTCTGCGCCCGCGGCCGCAATCCCCGGCATGCCTACGCCCGGCACCAGCATGTCCTCCTTGCGTATCACCAGCGTTCCCGCGTTCAGGCTGGCCAGCTCGAATCCGTGCCCGTGCGTAATCGCGTCGGTGGGGCACGCTTCCACGCAATAGCCGCAGAAAATGCACCGGTTGTAGTCGATGTTGTAGACCTTGGCGTAGCGCTCTGCGCCCGAGATGCGCTTTTCCGCCGTGTTCTCCGCGGCTTCAATGTAGATGCAGTTGGCCGGGCAGGCCGCCGCGCACAAAAAGCACGCAACGCACTTTTCAAGGCCGTTTTCGTCGCGCTGCAGCACGTGCGCGCCTCGGTATCGCTCCTGCAGCACGGCGCCCTTGGTGGGCCCGGGCCCATCGGGGTAGTTCTCCACCTCGGTCGGCTTGAACATCTCCCCGAACGTGATGCTCATGCCCTTGGCCACGCCTGCAATGTTGCGAACGATCGACATGGCTGTAGTATACCTGTGGCCGCGGGGCAGATTTGCCAGCCGCAGCAGGAGACTTTCATGCGCCTTTCCCAGTTAGCCGCGCTCTCGGCCGTAATGCTCACCGCGAGCCTGCTCCAGGCGCAAACGCCCGGCAGCGCCCTTTCCGTTTCCGCTTCGGGCCAGCAAACCAGCTTCTCGCTCGACGCGCTCAAGGCCATGCACCACGAGCAATTGACCGTGACCAACGGCCACACCCACGCCCGCGAAACCTACACGGGCGTTCCACTCATCGACCTGCTCGAAAAAGTAGGTGCGCCCCAGCCCTCCGCGCTCAAGGGCCCCGCGTTAAGTGAGTACGTCGTCGCCACCGGCAGCGACAACTACCGCGCCGTGCTGTCCCTCGCCGAGGCCGAACCAGGCTTCCACCCCGGCGCCGTGCTGGTCGCCGACTCGCACGACGGCAAGCCCCTCGACACAAAGGAAGGCCCGCTCAAGCTCGTCGTCCAGGAGGACACCCGGCCCGCGCGGTGGGTGCGGAATCTCACCCGAATCGAGCTGAAGCCTGCTCAGTAGTTAGGCCGCAACAGTTCCGCCCAGACAGTGTTCCCATGTGCGTGGTGGAGGACACCCCGCAATGCCTTTTCGCCCAGCGCTGCTCTTGCTCCCCTTTTTGCTTGCCGGAGGCGCGCTCGCGCAGGAAAACGGCTCCGCGCCTCCTCCGCCGCCGCCCGGGTTT
>CAXTRW010000104.1:0-5943 GCA_964246765.1 uncultured Acidobacteriaceae bacterium
CGGCGGTCGCGCCGGTCAGCGGTTTTGCGCCGCTGCGCTCGCCGCTGTTCCGCAATCTCTGGATCGCCTCCACCATCTCCAACCTGGGCGGGTGGATGCAGGACACGGCCGGAACCTGGCTGATGACGGTGCTCACGACGTCGCCTCTGCTGATCGCCCTGATGCAGACCGCGGCCAGCCTGCCGGTGCTGCTGCTGGGCCTGCTGTCCGGCGCGACCGCCGATATTTTCGACCGCCGCCGGCTGCTGTTGTTTTGGCAGGGATGGATGCTGGCCGCGGTGGCGCTCTTGAGCCTGCTCACGTTTGCGGGCGTGATCTCGCCGTGGGTGCTGCTGCTGCTGACTTCCATGCTCAACGTCGGAACGGCGATGAACGGCCCGGCGTGGCAGGCCATCATGCCGGAGCTGGTGCCGCGTGTGCAGCTGCCCGAGGCGGTGTCGCTGAACAGCGCGGGCTTCAACCTGGCCCGCGCGCTGGGCCCGGCGCTGGGCGGCTTTGCGATCGCCGCGTTTGCCCATGCGCAAACCGGCGCGGCGTGGACGTTTGCGCTCAACGCGCTTTCGTTCTTGGGCGTCCTGCTGGTGCTGTACCGGTGGAAGCGCAGCCCGCTGTTTAAGAGCGCGCTGCCGGCGGAACGGATTTTCGGTTCCATGCGCGCCGGGCTGCGCTATATCCAGTACGCGCCGCCGCTGCGGGCCACGCTCGCCCGCGCCTTCCTGTTTACCCTGTTCGTCAGCGCGGTGTGGGCGCTGCTGGCGGTGGTGGCCGCGCGGGACCTCCATGGAGGGGCGTTCGGTTACGGCATCCTGAACGGCAGCATGGGCCTGGGCGCGGTGGTCGGCGCGGCCATGCTTCCGCGCGTCCGGCGCCGGTTTTCGGCCGACGCCATGATCGCCGCTTCCACCGGCGTTTTTATCGCCACGCTCGTGATTCTTGCGTTCGTTCACTATGCGTTCGTGATTATCCCGGTGCTGGTGTGCGCGGGCTTTGCCTGGACCACCACCATGTCCACGCTCAATCTCGCGATGCAGGTGTCCGTGCCCGACTGGGTGCAGGCGCGGGCCCTCGGGATCTACCAGATGGTTTTTTCCGCTGGGATGGCCGTGGGGAGCGTCTTTTGGGGTCTGGTTGCCGAGCACATTTCCACCTCGGTCGCGCTCGCCGCCGCTGCTGCCGGCCTGCTTGTCAGCCTGCCCCTCAGCATGCGGCTCCATGTACTTCGGGGCGAGCTGCCGGACCTGAGTCCGCTCGGCCAGAAGCTCGCCGCCCCCCAGCTGGCTCTGCGCCCGCAAATGTCCGACGGACCGGTGCGCGTGCTGATCGACTACACCGTCGAGCCTGAGGACTACAACGCGTTTGTTCACGCCATCCACGAGCTCAAGGACGTCCGGATGCGCGACGGCGCGATCCGCTGGGGTATTTTTCAGGACGCCGACAACCCGCGCTGTCTGAACGAAACGTTTGTGATGGAAAGCTGGATCGACTACCTGCGCCAGCGAGAACGCTTCACCGCGTCGGACCGGGCGATCCGCGATCGCGTCGTCAGCCTGCACCGCGGTGACGCGCCGCCGCGCATCCACCACACCATCTACGCCAAAGAACGCACGGGGACCGCGCCATGATCAAGAAAACCGGAATTTTGCTCCTGTTCGCGGCAGCGCCGCTTTTCGCGCAAACGGAGCGCAAAACCACCCCGGGCAACGGGCCGGACGGCTTCCCGCAGACCACCTACCTGGAGCACCACCTCGGCACGGACCACGCCGAAGGCATTACCACGCTGGACATGAACGGGGACGGTCGCCCGGACCTGGTAAGCGGCGCGTACTGGTACGAAAACCCCGGCCCCGAGGGCGGCGAGTGGAAGCGGCACCAGTACCGCACGGTCGGCATCCTGAACGAGTTTGTTTCGGACTCGGGCGAGTGGACCATCGATGTGAACCACGACGGCGCGCGGGACGTTGTGACGACCGGCTGGATGCTCAACGGGCTGTTTTGGTACGAGAACCCGAAGAAGCCGGGCGCGATGTGGCAGCAGCACAAGATCTGCGACAGCTACGACACCGAAGGCGGCTCCATGGCCGACATCAACGGCGACGGTAAGCCGGACGTGATCCTCGCGCACTACAACCACTCCGGGATCATATGGGTCGACTTCAGCGGGCCGCAGCCCAAGGTGCACCATGTGGGCGGCCGCGAGCAGGATGGGCACGGGACGGGCATCGCCGACGTAGATGGCGACGGCAAGGCCGACATCCTGACACCCTACGGGTGGTTCCGCCAGATCGACGCCGACAAGGACCAGTGGGAGTGGCACGGGGACTGGAGCCTGGGCGATGCCGGCTTTCCCATCCTGGGCTACGACGTGAATGGGGACGGCAAGCTCGACATCATCTACGGCCACGGGCACAGCTACGGGCTGTACTGGCTGGAGCAGCAAGGCGGGGGTCCCGCGCGGAAATGGGTCAAGCACACGATCGACGAGAGCTACTCGCAGATTCACGCTTTGAAGCTCGTGGATATCGACAGCGACGGCGTCCCGGAGCTCCTGACGGGCAAGCGCTATCGCGGGCACTCCGGCAACGACCCGGGCTCGTACGACCCGCTGGTGGTGTATTACTACAAGATCGACCGGAAAACGGCACGGTTTACGCGATATTCCATCGCCGTGAACAGCCTGGCCGGGGCGGGGACGCAGTTCGTCGCCGAGGACCTGGACGGTGACGGCGACATCGACGTCGCGACCGCGGGCAAGACCGGGGTTTCGTTTTTCGAGAACCTGACCGTCAACAAGGTCCCGAAGGCGACCCGCGAGAATCAAGTGCTCTTGGATAAGAACTGGCCCTTTCCCGGCGAAGGCGTGACAGTAAAGCAGGAAAACGGCCCGAAACCGCAGTAATCGCTTTGGAGCAGACGATGGATCGCAGACTTTTTATGAAAACCGCAAGCGCTCTCGCGGCAGGCTCTCTGGCTGGCCCCGCCTTCGCGTCGGAGCCGGAGCGGCGCATCGCGAAAAACGACACGCTCCAGATCGCGCTGATCGGCGCAGGCGGCCAGGGCCAGTTCGATACCGGCATTGCGCTCCAGGTCCCCGGCACCAAGCTGCTGGCCGTCGCGGACTGCTACCAGGGGCGGCTCGACCGCTCGAAAGAGGTCTGGGGCCCCGACGTCTTCACCACCCGCGACTACAGCGAGATCCTCGCGCGCCGGGACATCGACGCGGTCATCATCGCGACGCCCGACCACTGGCACAAACAGGCGGCCGTCGACGCCATGCGGGCCGGCAAGGACGTGTATCTCGAGAAACCGATGATCCACATCTACCCGGACGGGCCCGAGATCATCGCCGCCGCCCGCGAGACCAAGCAGGTCATCCAGGTCGGGAGCCAGCGCGTCAGCTCCGTCGTGTACGCCAAGGCCAAGGAGCTGCTGGCTTCGGGCGCGATCGGGGAGCTGAACACGGTTTCCGCGCACTGGGACCGCAACTCGGCCATCGGCGCGTGGGACTACACCGTCCCGCTCGACGCCGACACCGAAACCTGTGACTGGCCCCGTTTCCTGGGCACAGCGCCGAAAATCCCGTTCAACGCCGAACACTTTTTCCAGTGGCGCAAGTGGAAGGCGTACGGCTCGGGCGTGGCGGGCGACTTATTCGTCCACCTGTTCAGCGGCACGCACTTCATCACCGGCGCCGAAGGGCCCACGCGCGCCATGGCCACCGGAGGGCTGCGCTACTGGAAGGACGGCCGCGACGTTCCTGACGTGCTGCTGGCGCTGTTCGACTATCCGGGCTTCGACCTGAGCCTGCGGGTGAACTTCGTCGACGGCGGGCAGGAGAGCGAGGGGCTCACCTTTACGGGCTCGGAAGGCACGATGGAGATCGCCGGCGGCAGCGTGACCGTGAACCGCGTTCCGCGCCCCAAAGCCCCAGGGCTTACCGTCGGGACCTTTACCAAGGAGATGCAGAAGCGCATCGAAGCCGCCTACAACGAGAAGTACCCGCCGACGCACCAGGACGACACCACGCTCGGCTTCGAGCGCTTCCAGGCGCCCGAGCACTACAGCGACAGCTACGACCACTTCCGGAACTTTTTCTCGTCCGTGCGGACCCGCAAGCCGGTGGTCGAGGATGCAGTGTTCGGATTCCGCGCGGCCGGAGCGGCGCTGCTCAGCAATCTCAGCTATGACCAAGGCAAGGTTGTGCATTGGGATCCGGAAAAGATGGAGCTGAAGGAAGGCGTGTAAGCGCCCTATTGCTGCGGTGCGGGGTGGTGCGCTTTGGCCTCAGCGAGCTGGCGCTCAAGATCGGCGTTGCGCCGCTCTGCATCGGTGGCGCGAATCAGCAGCTTCAGCTCCGTAGCCGAAGACTCGATGGCGCGGAGAGTGCGCTGCTCCTGCGCTTTCGCCTCATCGCGCATCAAGTTCAGAGCTAACGCTGTGCGGGCTTCCGAGGCACTCACAGTGTCGTTCAGCAGCGCGAAACTCTCCCGCTGGCTCTCCTGCAGGCCTCGCATGCTCTCCTGCAGCCCGCGCGTACTCTCCCGCTGGCTTTCCTGCAACTGCCGCATGCTCTCCCGCATCAGCGCGAAGTTCTCTTTCGTGCTCTCCTGGAAAGCACTGAGCGTAGCTTTGATCGCACCCAATTCTGGCGCCAGTAGGTCCTGAATCAGCTTTCGTGTCCCGCCTAGCTCACTGCTTAGCTTTTCAGTGTCCACACCAGCCTCCAGACGTCCTTAGCGTACCATCAGCCGATAAACCTGCCCATAATGGAAGGGGCAACCCACGTCCTCGCCCAGGCGTCGCACATAGCAGCGCCCACAAAGCCCCACGGAGTCCTCCATGCTCAAAGAGCTCATCACCAGCTGGCCCCTGGTCCAGCAGATTAAGCACCGCTCCAACGGCAACGGCCAAGAGTCCTGGAGCAAGCGCACCAAGACTCTCCAGCCCAAGACCGCGGACGCGAAAGTGACCCGGTCCATCTGCCCTTACTGCGCGGTAGGCTGCGGGCAGCTGATCTTCCACAAAGACGGCAAGATGGTCTCCGTCGAAGGCGACCCCGCCTCGCCCATCTCCCGCGGCCACCTGTGCCCCAAGGGCGCCAACACCTTCCAGCTGCACCACGCGCCCAACCGCATCTCCAAGGTCAAATACCGCCGCCCCTATGGCACGGAGTGGGAAGAGCTCGACCAGGACCGCGCGATGGAGATGATCGCGGACCGCTTGTGGGAGTCGCGCGACAAGAGCTTCGAGGAGACCCAGGACGGCCAGGTCCTGATGCACACCAAAACCGTCGCGCACCTGGGCGGCGCGACGCTGGACAACGAAGAGAACTACCTGATCAAGAAACTTTTCTGCGGGGGTTTGGGCATGGTTTGCATCAGCAACCAGGCCCGCATATGACACAGCGCAACGGTGCCCGGTCTGGGCACTACGGTTGGGCGCGGCGGCGCCACCACGGCACAGCAGTCCCTCGCTGACTCTGACGCCATTATGATGATCGGCTCTTCCATGGCCGAGCAGCACCCCGTTGGCTTCCAGTGGGTTATGGAGGCGCGCGAGCGCGGCGCGAAGATCATCCACGTGGACCCGCGCTTCACCCGCACCTCCGCCAGCTCGGACATCTGGGCGCCGATCCGCGCGGGCACCGACATTCTGTTCATCGGCGCGCTGATCCGCTACGTGCTTGAAAACGATCGCTACTTCAAGGAGTACGTCCTCCACTACACCAACGCCTCCACCATCCTGCGCGAGGACTTCCAGGACACTGAGGAGCTGGGCGGTGTGTTTTCCGGCTGGGACGAAGAGAAAAAGCAGTACAGCCCGGAAACCTGGCTGTACGAGGACTCGCCCAAGCGCGAAGACCACCCCGGCCACCACGCCGCCGCCGCTCAGCAGGCGAAGGACCGCGGCCGCGAGGCCGGGAACGCGCGGAACTATGACTCCGAC
>CAXTRW010000104.1:5953-10179 GCA_964246765.1 uncultured Acidobacteriaceae bacterium
CCCCCCCCCCCCCCCCCCCCCCCCCCCGCCGGGGGGGGCCCGGTCCCCCCGCGGGGGCGCCCGAGGCCGGCAACGAGCGTATCTATGACTCCGACCCGACGCTGCAACACCCGCGCTGCGTTTTCCAGGTGCTGCGGCGGCACTTCGCGCGCTACACGCCGGAAGCGGTGGAGCAGTCCTGCGGCATCCCGCAGCACGTATTCCTCGAGATCGCGGAAACGCTGTGCAACGCCTCGGGCCCCGAAAAAACCTCCTGCATCTGCTACGCCGTAGGCTGGACGCACCACTCCACCGGCGTGCAGATGATCCGCGCTGCGGCGATTCTTCAGCTGCTGCTCGGCAACATGGGCCGCCCCGGCGGCGGCATCCTGGCGCTGCGCGGACACGCTTCCATTCAGGGCTCGACCGACATCCCGACGCTGTATGACAGCCTGCCCGGCTACCTGCCCATGCCGTTCTTTGAGGACGACGCGAACTCGCTCGACGAGTTCCTCAAGAAGCACACCGCCGCCGCCGGAGCCTGGGGGCGGTTTGACGCCTACTTCATCTCATTCCTCAAGGCCTGGTACGGCGACGCGGCCACCAGGGAAAACGACTGGGGCTTCAACTTCCTGCCCCGCGTCACGGGCGACCACTCCGAGCTGGGCTACTGGCTCGACATGCAGGACGGCAAGATGGAAGGGCTGTTCGTGATGGGTCAAAACCCCGCGGTGGGCGCGCCCAACGGCCGCCTGCAGCGCTCTGCCCTGGGCAAGCTCAAATGGCTGGTCGTCCGCGACATGATCGACACGGAAACCAGCAGCTTCTGGCTCGACTCGCCGGAAGTGGCGCGCGGCGAGTTCAAGGCGGAAGAGAATGCGACCGAGGTCTTCCTGATGCCCGCGGCCGGGCAGGCCGAAAAAAGCGGAACGTTTACCAACACGCAGCGGCTGGTGCAGTGGCACAACAAGGCCGTGGCCCCGCCGGGCGATGCGCGCAGCGAAAACTGGTTCATCTACCACCTGGGCCGCATGATGAAGGAGCGCGCCGCCCAGCAGCCGACCCCGAAAAACGCCGCCATGAACGCGCTCACCTGGGACTACCCCACCGAGGGCGCGGAAGCCGAGCCCACCGCCGAAGCCATGCTGGCCGAGATCAACGGCTACACCTGCGCCGACAAAAAACACATCGCGAGCTACGACGACCTCAAGACAGACGGCTCCACCGCCTGCGGCTGCTGGATCTACTGCGGCATCATGCCGGCGCCGGACAAAAACGTCTCCAACATGCGCGAGCCGCACGATAAGCTGGGCCACGGATGGGGCTGGGCCTGGCCCAAGGACACGCGCATCATCTACAACCGCGCCTCTGCCGACCCCGAAGGCAAACCATGGAGCGAGCGCAAGGCCCTGCTGTGGTGGGACGAGGACAAGAAAGAGTGGACCGGCCACGATTCGAGCGACTTTAAAAAAACCATGCCCCCCAGCCATCGCGCCGGCCCCGGCGATAAAGGCATGGACGCGCTTGACGGCGATAAGCCCTTTACCCTGCACGCGGATGGGCGCGGTTGGCTGTTCGTGACCAGCGGGCTTAAGGACGGCCCGCTGCCCGCGCACTACGAGCCGCTGGAGTCGCCGGTGCGCAACACCATGTACCCCGAGCGCCAGGACAACCCGGCCGCGGACAAGAAAGAGCGGCCCGACAACGCCTACGCGCGCTCGCCCGTCGACCCGCGCTTCCCGTTCGTGCTGACGACCTATCGGCTCACCGAACACCACACCGCCGGCGGCATGTCGCGGGGCTTGAGCCACCTGTCCGAGCTGCAGCCGGAGCTGTTCACGGAGATTTCGCCGGAGCTGGCCGAGATGGCCGGCGTAAAGCACGGCGCGTGGGTCACGCTCTTCACCCCGCGCGGCCTCATCTCCGCCAAGGCGATGGTGACCGCCCGCATGATGCCTCTCTTGATCGACGGCCGCGTGGTACACCAGGTAGGGCTGCCGTACCACTGGGGCTGGAAAGGCATCTCAACCGGCGACATCGTCAACGACCTGCTCGCCATCTCCGAGGACCCCAACGTGCGCATCATGGAGTCGAAAGCCCTGGTCTGCAATATTTTCCCCGGCCATCACATCGAGGGCCCCGGTATGCTCACGCAGTTCAAGGAAATGCTGGAGGGGCGCTCGTGATCGCCAATGAGCTGAAGCAAACCGGCATCCAGCCCGGGGAAGTCACGGCGTTTTTCACGGATTCCACTATCTGCATCGGCTGCAAAGCCTGCGAGGTCGCCTGCAAGGAGTGGAACAACCTTGAAGCCGACGGCTACAACCTGTCCGGCTTTTCCTACGACAACACCCTCGCCCTCGGCCACTCCACCTGGCGCCACGTCAAGTTCGTCGAGCAAACCCCCGAGCCCGGCGTCGGCGGCAACTCGTCCGACCGCATGACATGGGAGTTCTCCTCCGACGTCTGCAAGCACTGCGAGGTCGCCGGGTGCCTGGAAGCCTGCCCCACCGGCTCGCTCATCCGCACGGAGTTCGGCGGCGTATACCTGCAGCCCGACATCTGCAACGGCTGCGCATACTGCATCGTTTCCTGCCCGTTTGGCGTGGTGCAGAAGAACGAGGAAGATGGTCGCGCATTTAAGTGCACCTTCTGCACCGATCGCCAGAAAGCCGGCCTGGAACCCGCCTGCGCCAAAGCCTGCCCCACCGAATCCATCAAGTTCGGCCGCCTCGCCGACCTCGAACGCGAGTCCGCCGAACGGCTCCAAATCCTCCACGACCGCGGCATGGCCGACGCCCAAATCTACAACCCCAAACACACCAGCGTCGGCGGGATTCACGCATTTTTCCTCATCCGCGGCGAGCCCGAAACCTACAACCTCCCGCCCCAGCCGGAGGTTCCGACGATCTATCTCAAGAAAGGCTGGACTTCGTCGGCGCGCGACGGTTTTTTGCTCCTGGCCGGGGTCGCCGCCGCTTTTCTGATCGCGCGCAAGGACGGAGGCCTCCCCCATGCCTGAGGCATCTGCGCGTGAAGAACGGCTGATAGCCCTGCGCCGCGAGGCCGAGCAGAAAGGCCGCGTAAACGACGCCGGCGTGCGCCCGGCGGGCTCGCCCTTTCCCGTCGCCTCGCCCGAAACCGGCTACTACAAGCAGCCCATGCTCAAGGCCCCGCAGTGGACCCAGATGATCCCGGCCTACTTCTTCGTGGGCGGGGCGACCGGCGCGCTGGGGGTCATCGGCTCGCTGGCCGACGTGCTCGCGGACGAGCACAAGATGGCCGAGCAAGCGCGCTGGCTCGCCACCGGCGGGGCCGTGCTGTCCAGCGTCCTGCTCATCTGGGACCTTGGCCGTCCGGGGCGCTTCCTCAACATGCTGCGCGTGTTCAAGCCGCAAAGCACCATGTCGGTCGGGTCGTGGATACTTTCGGCTTTCTCCACTGCCGCCGGCGTCTCCACCTTCGCCGACACGCTGCGCATCTGGTATGGCAGCACCTGGCCGGTGCGCTGGATCAGCGGCGTGGGCCGCGTCGGGTCCACGCTGTTCGGCATGCCGTTTCACAACTACACCGGCGTTCTCATCGGCACCACGGTGATCCCGGTGTGGAACGAGCGCGTCAGCTCCATTCCCGGGCACTTCGGCATGTCCGGCCTGCAGTCCGGGGTCTCCATCCTGGAGCTGATAGGCCATGAAAACAACCGCGCCCTCAACCTGCTAGGCTTGTTCAGCTCGGCCATGGAGATGTGGGAGCAGTTCGACATCGATCGAACGAAATCCCCCGCGCTACTGCCTCTCAAGCGAGGCATGACCGGCGCTCTGGTCCAGGCGGGCGCATGGCTCTCAGGGCCCACGCCTTTTCTGCTGCGACTTGCAGCCTCCCGCCCGGGCAGCCACCCTAAACTTCGCCGCTGGGCGGCTGTTTCCGCGATCGCCGGGTCCATCATTACCCGCTACGGATGGGTCGAGGCCGGCAAAGTCTCTTCGCGCGACTGGCGGCTTCCGCTCAAAATCGAAGCACCGGACGAGGAGCGCGCCCCTGCCATGAATTTCCAACGGTAAGTTGGCGGAAGCGCGTGTGAGTCGAACACACCGTTGCCCGTAAAGGACGACCGCCGGTTTTGAAGACCGGGAGGATCACCGGAACCCAGGCGCTTCCATGCCTGCATCTACCTGCTGTGAGGGTTAGATGCAGATGAATCCCGCGGTCCGCCTTACCGAGCAGGTCAAAGCCGGCGGATGCGCCAG
>CAXTRW010000105.1:0-9940 GCA_964246765.1 uncultured Acidobacteriaceae bacterium
GCGTTGACGGCGTCCACCGCCTGAACTACAACCGGCCGGAGTCGGTCGGCCGCGTCCGCATGTTCCTGGGCAACTTCGGCATGTTCGTCCGCGCCCTGGCTTACATCCAAGCCAACGGCCCGGATGGCCTGCGCCAAACCACCGAGGACGCGGTGCTCAACGCGAACTACATCCGCGCCAAGCTGGAAGACCTGTACGAACTGCCCTACAAAACTCCCTCGATGCACGAGGTCGTCTTCTCCGACCGTCGCCAGGCGCGCAACGGCATCAAGACCGGTGACATTGCCAAACGACTGATCGACTACGGCTTTCACCCGTACACGACCAGCTTCCCGCTAATCGTGCCCGGCGCGCTGATGATCGAGCCGACCGAAAGCGAGTCCCGCGAGGAACTCGACCTGTTTATCGACGCCATGCGCCAAATCGCCCGCGAAGCTGAGGAAAATCCCGAGTTGGTTGCCAGTGCGCCACACTCGACCCGGATTTCGCGCCTGGATGAGACGGCCGCTGCGCGCAAACCCGTTCTGCGCTGGAAGGCGTCGGCAGCCTCAATCCCGCTTACCCCCGACTCCGCCGCGAAGGAGTGGTGATGGCCCGCTCCATTTGGGACGAGCGCCGGGACGAGATCGAAAAGCATGAGCTGATGCTGGGCGCGGAGCGCGGGCGGCTGGCCGTTTCGCTCGACGTACTCACCGACGCCCTGATCCTGATCGGCCAGCACGGGGTGTATTGCGTTTCCAGCCGCAATCCGTCCAAACCCGCGCTTGACCTCCAGGCCGTTCTGGCCGGCATTGAGGACGCGAAGGAGCTGATCCAGTCGACCATGGCCCTTTTGGAAACAAAACGAGCCGGTCTGTAGTAGTCTGATGCTGCGCCTCAAGCGCCCGTAGCTCAGCTGGATAGAGCGTTCGCCTCCGAAGCGAAAGGTCGCACGTTCGAATCGTGCCGGGCGCACCATTATTATCGAATCTTGCACAGCTCTTCTCTCGTTACGAAGGGAACCCCAGGATGCAAAAACTCTGGCGGCGAAACAAGCGGCAGGATACGATAAGCTCACTTCCGGTGTGTACATAAAAAGTTGAACGGAGAACAGCGCGGCATTCCTCTTTTGGGAGCTGCCACTCCTGCATACTTGCGCGCACGGATAGAGAGTCGTCGGGACAGATGAAGCCCCCCGGCAGAGGCATGGCTTTGAAACGGAAGCTGAGTGAAGCGAGGCAGTGGGCCACCTACGCAGTCATGGCGGGTAGCTGTTTTCTGATTGCGCATCTGCTTCCCAAGCGACACTGGTATGGCGCCGCCCTCGCGATATCCCGTTTTGTCGCGCGAACCGCGGGCCGGTTCGCCCCTAAAAGCAGCAGCGCGAGCAAGGCTGTGCTCACTTCGAAGATCCTTCACCGATTCCTGGAAATGCTTTTCTCCCGAACCTCGTACTTCCCCATTCCTGTCCGGGTGGAAGGGGAAGAGATCCTGCGGGAATACGCGGCTCTACCCGGCAGCTTCGTCTGCTGCACCGCCCATATCCCCTTGGTCAAGCTTTTTTTGCCCGTCGCTCGGCGTGCTATCGGCGAGACCCGTCCCGCGCGCATCATCGCGCGTGAGCCGGTTCGAAACAACGAAGTTTCTTCCTGGAACGACGCACACTGGAAGGCCATTCGCACCGACCACGCTGTTTTGCTCCATTCCCGGTCGCTTTTGCGGCAAAACGGGTGCTTGATGCTGGTCATCGACAAGGAGCAGGGTGAGTTCATTTCGTCCAACATCTTCCGCTTCGTCGGAAAGATGAATTCAAGAATCCTGACCTTGTACACGCAACTTCAGGAAGACGGAATCATTCTGGTGCGGATTTTGCTGCCGCCCGCGCCGTTTTGCAAGAATGAGGCGGAAATTCGCGCCAATCTGGACTTTGTAGCCGAAAACGTACGTCGAATCATGCTTGGGGAGTCGCTGGTTCCAGCCAGCCCAATGCGGTTCACGCCGGAGGATACCCGGGCTGGTTGGCGGAGCCGGGAGCTGAACCGGATTCAGCTCTACTCGAATGCGCAACTTGATTCGCGCATCCGACGACTCCAAGCCATGCTTTCACAGGCGGAAAATCATTTGACCCAGCGGGATATGCTGGAAGAGCGGCTTGCCCTGATGCGCGTAGAGCTCGAAACCCGGGTCGCCGTTTAGATGTGACAGCTAGCAGCGCCGCGCTTTTCCAGATATCGCTGGTGGTACTCTTCCGCTCGCCAGAACGTTGTTGCCTGTACCAGCTCTGTCGCGATCGACTTTGAAAAGCGTCCCGCTGCCTGAAGCTGTGCGATTGCCTGCTTGGCTGTGCTTTCCTGCTCGGGAGAGTGGAAAAAAATCGCGCTGCGGTACTGGCGGCCCCAGTCCGGGCCTTGCCGGTTCAGCTGCGTCGGATCGTGGAGCGAGAAAAACTGCTCCAATAGCTGCCCGTAACTCACTCGGGCGGGATCGAACGTGAGCTCGACCACTTCGGCGTGGCCGGTGCGGTCCGAGCACACATCTTTATAGGTAGGGTTTGCGAGGCCGCCTCCTTCGTAACCCACCGCCGTGTCCAAAACTCCGGGGATCTGTCCCAGCCGGGCCTCCACACCCCAAAAACATCCGGCACCAAATGTCGCTTTCTCCATGGAAAACTCCTATTGAGTTTAGATGAGCCAAGGCCGACCGAGGCTGCAAGCGCCGGGATCGTTACGCCAGTTCGTATCCGGCAAAGAAGTAGTCGATCTCAAAAGCGGCGGTGTCCTCGGCGTCCGAGCCGTGGATCGCGTTTTCCTCGATGGAGGAGGCGAATTGCTTTCGGATGGTGCCTTCCTCGGCATTGGCCGGGTTGGTGGCGCCCATCAGCTTACGCAGGTCTGCGATGGCATTCTCCTTTTCGAGCACCATGGGGAAGATCGGGCCGGAGGACATGAAGTCGCAGAGCGAGCCGAAGAAGGGGCGCGCGGCGTGTACATGGTAAAAGCCCTCGGCCTGCTGCTTGGAAATCGAAATCTTCTTGATGGCGACGAGGCGAAAGCCGGCTTTTTCTATCGCCGCGAGGATGGCGGCCGTATCGCCCTTCTTGACGGCGTCCGGCTTGACGATGCTGAAAGTGCGTTGCGGCACGGGTTCTCCAGTTCGGTGTGGAATTCAGTGGGGCTTTGTCAGTGTAGAGCACGGGCAGAGAAAAGCGCCGCTTGCGGCAGCGGCGCCCAAGGGTGGAACCGTGGTTGCTAGACGGCTTCGGCGATGCGCGGCAGGAGTCCCACGTGGCTGGTTTCGTACAGAGCAAGGAGCCGTTGGCGCATGAGGTAGTAAGCGCCGGCCGCTTCCTGGAGTTGGAAGGGAACGGAAACCCAATGCTGGCCGGTAACCATCTGCGATAGCATGCCGATGCGAATTTGCCGTATGGCGGAGCGAAGCCGGACGGCATCGCGGCGCATGCGCTCGGCGACAATCGGAGCGCCTTCTTCATTCCACTGGGTGGAGTGAGCGGCGATGGCGAGCAGCAGATCGGCGTTGGTTCGCATGGCTTTCAGCCCGGCTTCGCCGCCCAACAGATGCCAGATCGCTTCCGGCTCCATCACTTCGGGGGCGGCCCGGTCGCGACTGGGCTCGAGATAGACGCTGGCGACCTGGGTTATTGCTTTCAGGTTTAAAGGTTCAAGCGCATCGAGCAGCGCTTGGAAAGGACGCTCGTCCAGCCGAATCGAGGCGCGAGAAGCGTACCAGGCCGCGCCGGCAAGGCCGCCAGCGAGGAGGAGAAGCGCGAGAAGGGGAGCGATAGAGTGCATGATGACCGCCGGCGACCTCAGTGTCCAACCTTGCCGAGATCGTAGTGGACCCGCTCATGCAATGCAAGTACATATTTACGTAGGGCCGGAGATATTGGCTTTCGGGCCGGTTCATTGTGCCAAAGTGAGACACTCCAATAACTTAGCACCGACAAGTAGGCAATAACTCTCACGTAGTACAAGACGGCATGATACGGGTTGTGAGGGCCGAGATACAGCGAGAAGCCTTCAAGGGTCGCTACCGTGAGAGACCAGAACATCAGCCCCTGCCCGACGGCCATGACGTGATTCCGCCAACCAAGGCCGACCTCCTTGGCAGAGATCATCATCGCGATCACCAGCTCGCACGTGAGAAAACCAGTGAACATGTCAGCGCGCAGCTCAAAAGAGTGATGGGCTTCCAAGCCGACCGGCTGGAGGAAAACCGTCACCATCAAGGCACCGAACGCGCCAGCACCACTCAGTAAAAGAAGGGGCTTAAGCGCTCCTTTCGCCCAGATGCCTGAGGGCCTTAAAACCTGCTGCGCGACTTCATACAATATCCAGACTTGAAACAAGAAACTGGCAACATCGAATGCCATGTATATACGCGCGTAAGCTTCCACGTCTGCCAACCGTGCAACTTCATAAAGCAGGGGTATTGACAAGAAATCGAGGACAACAAAAGCAAAAAGTGCTGGGTATTCGCGCCAGCGTCTTCTTACCAGCAGAACCAGGCAGATGCAGATATCAAATAGAGCAAGTAGCCCTACAATCGCATTGTCTATGACTCCGGTATGCAACTGAGACGCCCTCTGCCGACAGCGTACCAGCAGCTTCGAATTTTGGCGAGTGCAATTTGCTGATTAGCTTTGTTGCGGCCCAGCCAAAGGGAGCGAAGCCATAAGGGTGTTCTCAGCTTCGAGGAGCTTACCATTCCCAAGGAGCACGCATACCACCGCTCGGGCAAACCGCAGTTTTTGTGGTAACCTGAACCGAATCGTTGGTAACCTTCTGCGCGAAGACAGGTGCCGAAAGTGCCACGATCGAGGCTGCGATTGCGAGGGTCTTGAGGGTCTTCATGGGGGTTTCTCCTAGTGCGCTTGTTGCGCCTGAGAAAAGATTAGCCCTTGTAACCCGCTCGGAAAAGAGTGTTTAAGCGCTTATGCAGTCACTCCGTCCCATTTCGGTAGAAAAACTCCATTGTGGTTACTGACGATGACTAAAGGTAACAAAGGAGCTCAAAGGCGTGCAGAACGGCGCTAAACGGAGGACACGGCCGTGTGCGGTAACTTGGGTCACACGGACTCAGAAGAGGACCTTTCGGCTTTGAAAAAGCCACTTGCAAGCTCTTTTCCGAACCCGATTCGCGCCGGGGAAGGCGAAGGAGTTGCGCCGAAATGCAAGAGCCGCGCAGCGATCCTGCGCGGCTCCTACGGCCTCGGCTCCGGCAAGCTGGCGCCAGCCGGCGATCTGTCAACTTAAGAACGCTTCAGCACCCGGGCAACGGATTCACCAATTGCGGCCGGTGAGTCCACAACGTGAATGCCGGCCTCGCGCAGGGCGGCCATTTTCTCCGCGGCCGTGCCCTGGCCGCCCGAGATGATGGCGCCGGCATGGCCCATGCGGCGGCCCGGCGGCGCGGTTTGACCGGCGATGAACCCAACCACGGGCTTGCGCACATGTTGCTTTACGTAGGCGGCGGCGGTTTCCTCTGCGGTCCCGCCGATCTCGCCGATCAGCACGATAGCCTCGGTTTCCGGGTCTTCGTTGAGCATTTTGAGCGCGTCGGTGTGGGTGGTCCCAATCACCGGGTCGCCCCCGATGCCGATGGCGGTGGACTGCCCGATGCCGCGCTGGGTGAGCTGGTACACGGCTTCATAGGTGAGGGTCCCGGAGCGCGAAACGATCCCGACTGAACCTTCCTTGTGAATCCGCCCCGGCATGATGCCGATCTTTGCCTTGCCGGGCGAGATCACCCCCGGGCAGTTCGGGCCGATCAGCACAGAGGGCGAGTTCTTGAGTACGCTCCACACCTCGACCATGTCGTTGGTGGGAATGCCCTCGGTGATGCAGATGATCAGAGGCAGCCCCGCGGCGTTCGCCTCCAGAATCGCGTCAGCGGCGAACGGCGGCGGCACAAAGATGACCGTCGCGTTGGCGCCAGTTTCGCGCACCGCGTCCTCGACGGTGTTAAATACCGGCCAGCCCTCGTGGGTGGTCCCGCCCTTGCCGGGGGTGACCCCGCCTACCACTTTGGTGCCATACTCGGCGCAGCCCTTGGCGTGGAAGGTGCCTTCCTTGCCGGTGATGCCCTGCACGATCAGTCGCGTGTTTTTATCGACCAGTACCGCCATGCTTGTTCTCCTAGGCGCTCAGTTGCGCCGCTAAATCCAAAAGGTCTTTGGCCACAAAGTCGTACCGCGCCGAGGGCTTGGAGTCTTCGGTGGGGCGATGGATGAACGCCGTGCGCATCCCGGCGGCCTGGGCGGCTTCGAGGTCGTAATTGTGCGCGGCCACCATCACGATGCGGTCCGCGGGGGAGCCGAGCAGGGCGATGGCGGCCCGGTACAACTCCGGGGACGGCTTGTAGGTGCGGAAGATGTCCGCCCCAAACACCAGGTCCCACGGCAAACCGGCGTGTTTGGCAATATTGGTCAGCTGGCGCACGCTCCCGTTTGAAAGGGGCCCAAGGATGTATCGCTGCTTCAGGCGCGTGAGCCCGGGCGCCGAGTCCGGCCACGGATCGGTACGGTGCCAGCCGTGGACGAGAAAATTGCGGTCTTCGTCGGTGAGCGTGTTCAGGCCGTACTTTGGCAGCAGGGCGTCCAGCTCTTCGCGATTCAGCTCGTCGAAATCGGCCCACAAGCGCTTGCCTTCACGCACGGGCGCGATGGCCGGGGTGCAGCGCGAGCGCCATTCCACTACCAGAGCTTCCCAGTCCGCTGACAGCTCGCGCTGGGCGCCGAACCGCTCGCAGCGAGTTGTCAGCGAGCCCTTCCAGTCCGTAACTGTGCCGAAGACGTCGAACAACAGTGCTTCCACAGCCGTATTCACGTTCACCGTGGCACCCCGGCGGTGCGCGCGGCGGCCGCGACCACCTTTTCGGCTGCGTCCTGCATGGTGTCGCCGACCTCAAACGCGAGGCCGGACTCGGCCAGGATTTTGCGGCCTTCTTCAACGTTGGTGCCTTCGAGCCGCAGCACGATCGGGACTTTCACATCGAGATTGCGCGCCGCCGCCACCACTCCGGTGGCCAGCGTGTCCACGCGCAGGATGCCGCCGAATATATTGATGAACACAGCTTGTACGTTTTTGTCGGAAAGCAGGATGGAAAACGCGTTTTCAATCTGCTGCTGGTTCGCGCCGCCGCCCACGTCCAGGAAGTTCGCCGGGGCGCCGCCGGCGTACTGGATAATGTCCATGGTCGCCATGGCGAGGCCCGCGCCGTTGACCATGCAGGCGATGTTGCCGTCGAGCTTGATGTAGTTGAGCGCGTATTTGGAGGCTTCCACTTCGAGCGGGTCTTCCTCGGCCAGGTCGCGCAGCTCTTTCAGCTCCTTGTGGCGGAACATCGCGTTGTCGTCGAAGGTGAGTTTGCAGTCGAGCGCGAGCAGCTTGCCGTCTCTAGTAGTAATGAAAGGGTTGATTTCGATCAGCGATGCGTCGGTCGCGATGAAGGCGTCATATAGACCGCGCATGAACTTAACCGCCTGGGGCAGGAGCGCGGGCGGCAGGTCGAGCGCGAAGGCAAGCTCGCGGGCCTGGTAGGGCTGGAAGCCGACCGCGGGATCGATGACCACCTTGCGGATGGCGTCGGGATTTTCGGCCGCGACCTCCTCGATTTCCATGCCGCCTGCCTGCGAGGCCATGAACACGAGCCGGGCCTGGGCGCGGTCGAGCACGATGCCGAGGTAGAGTTCGCGGTCGATCGCGGCGGTTTCTTCGATCAGCAGGCGCTGGACGCGCTGACCCGCGGGGCCGGTCTGGTGGGTGACCAGCTGCATGCCGAGGATTTGCGAGGCGTACTTTTCGGCGTCCTCGAGTGTGCGGGCGACCTTGACGCCGCCGCCCTTGCCGCGACCTCCGGCGTGGATTTGCGCTTTGACGACGACGCCGGACGCGCCGCCGGTCAGCAGGCGCTTGGCGACCTCGACGGCTTCGTCCAGAGTGTTGGCAACTTCGCCCTGCGGCACGGGCACGCCGTGCTCGCGCAAGATGTCTTTGGCCTGGTACTCGTGAATTTTCATAGGGTTAGAGGCGCTGCCGGGGTGCGAGGGCAGACGCCTTTCATAGTACAGGCGGGGTCCGACGGTTGTCAGACCCACAACCTTAACTGAAGGCGAGTAAGGGCTAACTCTGAACCGCAGACAAGTTTTCCGGTTCGACTAACCGTGGATTGAACAAAGGGACGTCAAGGCCGAGGAAGTCCTTTATGTTGCGGGTGACCAGGATGAGGCCATGCTCCGAAGCAGTCGCGGCGATCAGGCCGTCGGGGGCGCTGAGTGGCCGTCCGGCCAATTGCCGCCGCGCGGTGAATAGGCCCCATCGGCTGCCGATGTTTTCTGTAATGGAAAGGAGGCCCCCTAAAAGCTGGGAATGAGAATGTTTTGGAGCCACCGCTGCAGTTTCACTTTCCGCTTGCCATCCGCGAGTAGGACGATCCCCTTCTGTACTTCTCCGAAAGTCACGACGCTCAGGAAAGGGGAGTTCTCGGGCTGTGCATAGACCCAGGCCGTGACGCGCGGCTCGGGATTGGACCGAATAAAGCTTCGAAGCAACATTGGTATCGAGTAAAAAACCGTGGCTCACGACAAGTCAACTGGTCGAGCAGGAGAGTGATCGCGGCTGAGCTCTAGGTCGTCGGCTAAGCCGCGGACCATCGCAAATACCTCTGCGAGGCTCCGCTCCGGCGCGCGCGGTGCGGACCGCTCGTTTCGATCCGAAGAGGATTTGAGCGCGTCCAGAAGAACATCTTCGATGTCTTCAAACGCGCCGCTCGACATCCGTTGTTGAATCAGATCTTCCAGTTCGGGCCGGCGAATCTCGATCGTCATGGCTTTCCTCCCTCTTGAACGCTAAAAACGCTGCCAGATCTTGTCGACTGTCTTAATGTTTGAGCATTTCGCTCAGGCGCTTGCGGCTGCCCGGGCCTCCGCGAGGGTCAGCGTCTTCCTCATGCGGTCGGCCAGCATGGCCAGGGCGGTGTCGCGCCCGCAGCCGAACACGGCCTTAACCGCATTGGCCTTCAGGTAATAGGCGAGGAAATTCGCGTCGCTGAGTGAGCCGTCCACCTGCAGATCATCCCAGCTGTCAGTGTGGCCGACGTAGCCGAAACGCTTGCCGAAGTGGAAGGTCCAGAAGAACGGGACCCGGTGCAAGGTTTCACCTATTGGCGCGCTTGCGCCCATCGCGCGCAGCATGCCGGCGGCGGCGGAGCGCCCGTGCTGCTCGGCAACACGCCAGTGCTCGATGCGGGTACCGTTGACGCTCGCAATGTCGCCGCCGACCCACAGCGTTGCCGCCGCCTGGAGCGAGTCGGGCACTGCTACGCCACCGTCTTTCTCCAGCGCTAGACCGTGTTCGAAGCCGGTCGCCGGAGCTACCCCGACTGCAACGATAACGAGGTCGGCGGAGAGAGTTTCTCCGCTTTTCAGCGTGACGCCGGAAGAGATGATCTCGCGCGCTTGCGCTCCCAGCTTGAGCGCGACTCCGTTGGATTGGTGCAAGCCCACGATCGCCTGCGCGGGGGCTTCGCCGAACTTTTTGCTGAAGGGCTGCGGCGACCGGCAAACCAGGGTCGCGTGCAGGCCGCGCTGGGTGAGCGCGGAGGCTGCTTCAAACGCGATAAAGCTGTCGCCGATGAGCACGACGCGCTTGCCTTTGCCCTCGCCGCCCAGTGCCGCCGTAATGGCGTCCATATCGGGCGCGTGGCGGATGGTGTGGACCAGCGCTGAGTCCTCGCCCGGAATCTCCAGACTGCGCGGCCGGCCGCCGGGGGCCAGCAGCGCCGCATCGAACGTGACCGTTTGCCCGTCGGAAGTCCGCAGGCTGCCGCGCTCGCCGTCGAGTTGGACCACCTCGGCCGTGAGCCGCTCTACGTCGAGCCCGGCCGCCAGACCCCACAGCGGCTCGACCGGCTTTGTGCCCGTGAGCGTCATTTTGCTCAGGTT
>CAXTRW010000106.1:0-9853 GCA_964246765.1 uncultured Acidobacteriaceae bacterium
GAGCATGGCCGCCGATACGCGCCCCGGCGGCGGGCTGGGGCCGCCGATCGACACACCCGACCCGCTGCACAGGTACAAAGGCTGGCTGCTGGGGGGGCTGGGGATTCTGCTGCTGTGCGGGGCCTGGTGGCTGATGCGCGCGCCTTCGGGCAAGTCCGCGTCGGTGCGCGAATCGGAGGGCGGGCCGGAACGGGCTCTGCGTCCGGCGCTGGAGCAGGCGCTGCTGGCGCTCGAGCGGGAGCATGCGTTGGGCTGGGTGGCGGAACCGGAATACGTGGAAAGCCGGGGGGCGCTCCAGCGGGCGCTGCACCGCGCGCTAGCCAGGGAAGCGGCGGTTCCGGCGGGTACGAAGGGGTAGTTGCCGGACGAATTGCTTTGCGCTTGCGGTAGATTTGAGGTAGCAGTAAGGGAGTACCGCGCGTTTTCGGGCAGGGGTTGCCGGAGATTGGAAAGAAGGCCATGAGCAGCTCACAGTTTTACACTTCAGTCTTTGTGCCGTTTTTTACCCTTCTGATCATCTTTATGGCCGCGACAATTTCGAATCGCGCGGCGATCAACGATTTACGTGCCGAGATGAAATCCGGAACCGACGCTTTGCGGACCGAAATGAAGTCCGGAACCGAGGCTTTGCGGACCGAGATGAATCTGGGATTTGCAGCTCAGACCCAGCGCATGGATCGCCTAGACGTGCGTATGGATCGCTTGGAGGGCCGCATGGATCGTATCGAGGTCAAACTCGACAATCTGCAGGAGGAAGTTTTCAAGCTGCACGAGAGCCGCCTATCGCGGTTGGAAGAGCGCGTGTTCGGCAGAACCGCCTAGCCCCCGGGCGCGCTCCCGATCTTCGGCAGGCGCACCGGGATGCACGTTTCGCGAATAAAGGTTGGCTTCTCTCTTGTCCCTCCTGAGCGCGGCCCCATAGAATGGGATTGCTTCAAAGGAGTGCCCGCTGCATGTTGAACCTCGCTTCCCGCTTTCGCCCTTCCAGTAAAAAGTCTGCTTCCCTGCTCGCAGTCGCTTCCGCCGCCTTGTGCTTTGCCCTGTGTAACGGCGCCGCCCACGCCCAGCAAGCCCCCGCGCCGGCTGGAACCCAACCCGCCGCGGCTGCAGTGGACGTCGACATGTCGGCAGCCAAGGCCAACGCCGCCGCGGCCCAGGCGCTGCTCAACGCGGAAACGCCGGCGAGCGACCCCGGCGGCAAAGCAGACCCATCGAGCCCCTTGAACCGCAAGCTGTCGGACAAGGAGCAGTTCACCCAGCAGAGGGAGCTGCGGCAGGAATTGAAAGGTCCCTACAAAAAGTGGGTTAACGAGGATGTGCGCTGGATCATCACCGACCAGGAGCTCAAGGCCTTCAAGTCTCTCTCGAACGATGAGGAGCGCGACGCGTTTATCGAGCAGTTCTGGCAGCGCCGCAATCCGGACCCGGAGTCGCCTGAAAACACCTTCCGCGACGAGCACTACCGGCGTATCGCCTACTCCAACGAGCATTTCGCGGCCGGCAAGCCGGGCTGGATGACCGATCGCGGCCACATGTACATCGCCTACGGCAAGCCGGACTCGATCGACTCGCACCCATCCGGCGGCAGCTATGACCGCCCCATGGAAGAGGGCGGCGGCTCGACCTCGACCTTTCCCTTCGAAACCTGGCACTACCGCTACATCGAGGGCGTGGGCGACAACGTCGACATCGAATTCGTGGACACCTGCATGTGCGGCGACTACCACATGACGCTGGACCGCTCGGAAAAAGACGCGCTGCTGCACGTACCGGGCGCGGGCGCGACCCTGTATGAGCAGATGGGCCAGGCCAAGCAGGCCGACCGCTTCAAGGGGGGCCTGGAAAACCTGGGCAACGGCCCGATGAGCAGCATGCAGCAAAGCAAGGAGTTCGACCGGCTGGAGCGCTACGCCAAGCTGCAAGCGCCGCCGGTGATCAAGTTTCAAGACCTGAAGTTGAGCGAGTTTTTATCTACCCACAAGGTGTTGAGCGGCCCGTTTTTCCCGTTTGATGTGCGCACGGATTACGTCAAGGTCACGGATGAAACGGTGCTGATGCCGATCACGCTGCAAATCCGGAATAAGAACATTACGTTCCAGACCAAAGACGGCGTTTCCACGGGCAAGGTCCACATCATTGGCCGGGTTTCGACCATCACCGGCAAGATCGTTCAAAGTTTTGAGGACACGGTCGAGGTGGAGGAGCCGAGCGAGCTGCTGCCGCAGCTGATGAACAACTCGCAGCTCTACTGGAAGTCGCTGCCCTTGCACCCCGGCCGGTACCGCATGGATATCGCGATCAAGGACGTGAACAATCCGGACCACATCGGAACCTGGGCGCAGGGCGTGGTGGTGCCGCGCTACGACGACGACCGCTTGTCAGCCTCGTCGCTGATTCTGGCGGCCAAAATGGAGAAGGTGCCTTCAAAGGAGATCGGGGCGGGCAACTTCATCCTCGGCAACACCAAGCTACTGCCGGCGGTGGCGCCGAACGCGGCCCAACCGGCGATCTTCCACCAGAACCAGAACCTGAACTTCTGGATGCAGGTGTACAACCTGGGCATCAACCAGGAAAGCAAGAAGAACGGGGCGACGATCCAGTATCAAATCATCAATCAGGCGACCGGCAAGCCCATTTTCTCGACCGATGAGCAGTCGGCCGCGATGGGCGGGGGGTCGGACCAGCTGACCCTGGCGAAAAGCGTGCCGCTGGCGAGCCTACCGGTGGGCAAGTACAGCCTCAAGGTGAGCGTGGACGATTCGGTAAGCAAGCAGGACATTGCACAGACCGCCCCGTTCGCTGTGGAGTAAAGTCCGGCAGCTTCGGTGAATTTGCGCTACACTTCGAAACACGGAACGCGAAAGGGAGACTGGCCACGCAGAGCCGGACCCGGCAAGAAGCTCAAGGGGCAAGCGCAAAGAAACGGACCCAGATACGCGATTGATTCAAGCAGCTTCCAGATTCGCCGGCTTCGCTCTCGCGTTCGTTGCGGGGGCTTCCGCCACCTCCATCGGCGCGCAGGGCCAACGGGCGCGCGGAGTTCCTCCCGGGGTGTTCGACGTCGCGATGCATTCGGGCGTTTCCGGAGTGGTGCGAGACCGCAACGGACAGCTGCAGGTCGGCGCGGCCGTGGAGCTTCTAAACGCGCAGTACGCTGTGGTGGCCCGCACCTTTACCGATGACCGCGGGCGCTACGCGTTGCCCCGGGTCCGCGCGGGTGTGTATCAGGTCAAGGCGACCGCTTCCCTGCTGCTTCCGGCGATCCATCCGGACCTGCGTTTGCTCGCGAACACCCGCGCCGTCGTAAATCTGACCCTAGCCAACCTGTATCAGGCGCTCGATTGGCTGCCGGCCGAAAGGCGCGCACCGAACAGCCCCGAAGACGACTGGGACTGGACCCTGCGGCTCTCGACCAACCGGCCCCTGCTTCGGGTGCTGGACCAGGATGTCGCCCGCAAGGCCGCGAAAAACGGAATCCGGGACATGCAGGGTCCTGTTTTGATCGAGGAATCGAACGACGCCGCGGACCGGGTGACCTGGGGCGCCGAGGCGCGCACCGGGCTGGCTCGGTTCGGCGAGGGCGGCGTGGAAGAGCGCGGGCAGTGGGGGTCTCGGAGCGCCGAGGGGAGCCGCGCTGTCGCGGTGACCGGCTCGGTGGCGACGGGGCCGGAGGGATTGGCCCGGGCCTCAACCACGGCGGAGTACCGGCAGGAGCTTACGCCCGACCGCTCCATGACCACGGTTGTGACCTTTACGGAGCGGCCCGGCATCGAAAGCCTGGGCGGCGCGGGCCTGCAAACGCTGCGGGTACGGTCGGCGAGCACTGTGCAGGTGGGCGACCTTGCGACGTTCAGCGCGGGTACCGAGCTCGCGGCGGCCCGTTTGGGCGGCGAGACCGCCGTGGGGAGCCACCCGTTTGCCTCACTGGCAGCGCCGGTGAATGGCGGGGTGCTGGAGTACCGGGTGAGCACCGCGCCGACCATGACCGGGGCGGATGTGCTGGAACGGCAAGCCCAAGAAGACATGCCGGCGCTGGTGGAGGCCGCCGGGCGGTTGGCGATGGAGGGGGGTCTGCACCAGGAGCTCGCCTTCAGCCGTCATGTGGGCAGCTGGACGGGCGAGCTGGGCGTGTTCGACGACGCGATCGCGCATCCCGTGGTCGAGGGCTGGGGAGACAAGGCCGCCATTGACAGCCGAGACGTGCTCTACGATCCGGGGACGGGGATTATCGCGGTTTCAGGCCAGGGCTACAGCCATGGCGGGGTCATGGCGCTCTTGCGCGACCAATTGAGTCCGGATACCTGGCTTTCCTTCCGGTATGCGATGGGCGAGGCGATTCAGGTCCCCTCGGAAGGCACCCAGGCGCTGGCTGGGCGGAATAGCCCGATGGCCGCGATCGCGGCGGGAACCCGGTTCGCTTCCACTGGGACGGCGATACGGGGGAGCTATCGCTGGCAGCCGGTGAGCACGGTGACCTCGGTCGCGCCGTTTGCCGAGGGTGTGCCGGACGCCTATTTGGGGCTTTCAGTACAACAGCCTCTGCACCTCCAACGGGTTGGGGCCGGCAAGGTCGAGGCGATCCTGGACGTGCGGAACCTTCTGGCGCAGGGGTATCGGCCGTTTCTTTCCGAGGATGGCAAAACGGTGTACTTTGCGCAGGCTCAGCGGTGCGTCGCGGCTGGGATTCGGTTTTCGTTCTGATTGGGCAGTGATTGCAGATTCGAGCTTTTGCTCAGAAACCATAAAAGATAGGACCCCCTACCCGGGAGGCGGCCACTTCGTGGCGTGTTTTTGCTGGATTACTGCCGCTCCCGTTGGTCGCGGTCCAGCAACGCCAAGCCCGACCAAAGGGAGGGCCACGGCTACCCGCAGTGCAAGCACGCCCCAAACACCCGCCACGAAGTGGCCGCCGGCCGCGCAGGCGGTTTTAGGCCTTTACCACTCGCTGTAGGCGCGCCCGTCGGTGCCGGTTTGGGTGGAGCCGGAGTGGACGTTGGAGATGCCGCCCTGGGTTTGGTCCACGCTTTCCAGGGTGTCGTCCTGGTCGGGAACCCAGGTGGAATTGCTTTGGGTGAACGGATCGCGGGGGATTTCCTTCAAGTACCCGGCCTGCACCAGATCGTCCAGCGACTGCGGGGCTTTCTCCTTGTCCATGGTGTAGGAGTCGATGGCTTCGCGCATGACGTGGAGGTCCATCTTGAAGGTGGCTTCCCGGGCGTTCTTGATCGATGCCGTGTAGCTGGGGACGGCGATCGCGGCAAGCACGCCGATAATCAGCATCACGATCATCAGCTCCACAAGCGTAAAACCGCTTTCGCGGGGAAGGGTAAAACCGTCTTCGCGTCGTTGTGCCATCGGGCCTACCATGTGGAGTATTTGGTGCCGTCGAGCGCGGTGCCGTCGGACTTGGAGTACACATCGAACAGGTTTTGGCCGCCGAAGGAGGTGGAGTCGGGGTCGTCCTGCATGGAGCGCTCGCCCCAATCGTCCTTGCCGGTCATGGGATCTATCGGAATGCGGCGCAGAAACTTAATTTTCTTTCCCTGGACATCCACTCCGTCGACCAGTGTTTTCAGGTCGGGCGGGTAGTTGAACGAGTCCACCTTGGTTTGGAAGCCGCCGCGGTCGGCCGCGTCTTTGTAGTGGTCGATGGCGGCGCGCATGGTCCACAGGTCGTAGCGGAGCTCGCGCTCTTTTTCGCGCTTTTTGTCAAAGCGGGCGATGGGGACCGCGGCCGAGGCCAGGATGGCGAGGATCGCGACCGTGACAATCAGCTCGACGAGCGTGACCCCGGATTCTCCCCCGGAGCGCTTTTGAAACCGCCGGATCACTGGATATGGATCACTCCCTGCGACCCGGTGGTGGGCAGCGCCTGCTGCTTGCTGTTGCGCACCACCGGCCGCGTGATCGCGATGGAAGCGTCGCCCTTGGCCTTGGCCTGGAAAGTTAAAACGCAAAGCGTCCCCGAACCTGTGATACCGGCGACGCCCGGCGGCCGCGAGGTGGAAACCACCACATTGCCCGCGCCGTCGTCCCGGTGTACCAGCGCGACCGCCTGGCCGTCCTTGCCGAGCAGGTCGCCCGTATCTACATTGACGAGCTGGAGCTTGGATTGGTCATAAGTCAGCTGCATGGGAACCGCGTACACGTCGGTCCCGCCCGTGAGCATGACTTTCTCTTGGAAGGTGTTGCCGACGGATTGGGTGGGGTTGGAGGCTTGGAGCTCGAGCGAAACCGGCGGTCCCCCGCCGGCCGCGGCGGCGGCCTGCATGCCAGCCAACGCGTCGGGGGCAGACGCGGCCGCATTGGCCTGCGGACCGTTCGGGTTCACGGCCCCGGCCGGCACGTTCTGGCCCGGAATGGTGCCCGGTTGCAGGTTGGTGGGGTTGGTTCCTTGCGGGATCTCCGGTCGCGGCGCGGACAGGTTGGGGATGCTGGTCGGGTGTCCCTGCACGGTGGGCAGGATATGGCCGTCGTCGTCGAGCCCGGTGTCGATGTGGCGCAGGGAGATGTCGTTGGCGGTGCCCGTGTCCACCTGCCGCAGATTCATGGGCGAGATGTCGGCCGCGCGCACGATGTGGGGAATGAGCAGGAACACGATCTCGCCATCGGTGTCATTGTCGCTTACGTTGCCAAAAATGTACTTGAGGATGGGTACTTTGGCGAGCCCCGGATAGCCGGAGTAAGCACGGCTGGTCTGGTGCTGGAGAATACCGCTCAGGATTGTCGCTTCGCCTTCGCGCAAGCGGATCGTTTGATCACTGGTGCGCTGGGTGATAATCGGCTCGTTGATGCCTGCCAGGGGCGAATTACCAGCCGTGGAAGAGACTTCGATCTTCAGCTTCATCGAGACGTCCCGGTCGTAATGGACGGTCGGTTTCATGTCGATGTTAACGCCGATATCCAGATATTGGAACTGGGTATTGACGAGCGAGGAGGTAATCGCGGTGGCGACGCCGGCCTGGTAGGAACCGGTGGCCACAGGCAGGCGCTCGCCGATTTTAATGATCGACTCTTGGCCGTCTGTTGCGCGAACGCGGGGATTCTGCAGAATCTTGGTCGAGCTGTCATTCAGCAGCAGGTTGACCTGCGCCTGGCCGATGTTGACCGCGAAATTAGTCGAGTTGATGTGCGCCAGCTGATTCAGCTGGAGCGAACTGCCGGCCGGCGGCGTCCCGCTGTTGCCGGTGTTGCCCGTCGTGGGGGTAGGCGTCGTGGATGCGGCGTTGCCGGTAAGCGCGTTGCTTTGCTGGAAATTGATGGATGCGGTTTGCGGCAGCTGGATACCCAGGGTACGGGTCAGATTCCGGCTGATTTCTAGGATGGCGATGTCGACCACCACTTCCGGCCGGGATTTATCGAGGTCGTTGATCAGCTTGCCCGCCAGCAGCAGCTCATCGGGAGTTCCGCGCATGATGATCGCGTTCTGGCTCGGCACGCCGTAGAGCTTCGCGGTCGTAAACACGTTGCGCAGAGCGGTCTGGACGTCGTTGAGGTCGTTCTGCTGCGAGACGTTGGTGAGATAGAACGTCTGGACCGCTTGCTCTTCGAGCTCGGCGCGCTTGCCGCGGGTGTTTTGGGCGACAAAGATGGTGTTCGGTGTAATCGCCTGCCAAAACGTGCCGGACGCTATGCCCAGGATGCGGAGCGCGTCGTACAGGTCGGTGTTGGACAGGTCGAGCTGCATCCGCTTGGAGTTGTAGTCGGGATCGAACAATACATTAATGCCGGCGACCTTGCCGATAGTCTGGTAAATGACCTTGGCGTCCTCGGTCTCGTGCAGGGTCAGGGGCTCGTTCGACAGCGGCTTGAGCTGCGGCGGCCCGCCCAGGCCGAGTAGCTGCTTGCGCTCGTCCGGGGCCATGGCGGTCTCGGGCGGGGGTGTGTTGGCTTCGCCGTCAACCTTTTCGCGGGTCACGCGGATGTCCTGCGAGGCGAGCTCATTGGAGGGGTCGATCTCGAGCGCGCGGAGGAACTCGGTGAGGGCGCCGGTGTTGTCGTCCTGGTCGCGCAGGCGCTCGCCCTGCTTCACGTGGGCGGCGGCGGCGTCCAGGCGCAGGCGCTCCCAGGAGATCTTGTAGCGCAGGTCTGAGGGCTTTTTCTGGTAGGCCTTGGCGTAGGCGTTGTAGGCGTCCTCGACATCGTCGCGGGCTTCGGCGGCGCGGCCCTGGTTATAGAGTTTGTTCGCCGACTGGGCGTGGGCCGCCTGGGTGGCGGCGACCGAAACGGCGGCGAGGGCGAGCGGGTAGCCCCAGTGGGTCAGGCGGTTCATGCAACTCCAGGAAAAGTAGGCCGCTGATTAGGCGCGGAGGACAGGGGTGGTGCCCTTGCTCTCGGGTGCTGCTGTGTGTCAGACGTTTGCTGGCAAAGTATAGCACTCGGGTGCGGGCAAAAAAGGTTGTAAATCGCCGGGTAAGGGCGTTCCACTACACTGAAGTCATGGCACGGCAAGCTACGTTTCAGACTCAGGCGACGGCAAAGGCGAGCGCCCCGGCCAAAGCCAAGCCGCGCGACCCGGTGGCGTCGGGCGAGCGGGATGCGGCGCAAAACCGGGCGGCGGGACACAACTACTTTCTGACCGACCGGTTCGAGGCCGGGGTGGCGCTGCGCGGGTCGGAGGTGAAGTCGATCCGCGAGGGCAAGGCCAACCTGAAGGACAGCTACGGGCTGGTCAAGAACGGGGAGGCGTGGCTCCTGAACGCGCACATCGGGGCGTACTCGCATGGGAGCTTCGACTCCCCGGAAGCGACCCGCACCCGCAAGCTGCTGCTGCATTCGGGGGAGATCCGCAAGCTGGTGGACCAGACCCAGGCCAAGGGCTTCACGCTGATCCCGACGCGGCTGTACTTCCGCCACGGACGGGTCAAGTGCGAACTCGCGGTCGCCAAGGGCAAGCAGGACTGGGACAAGCGCGCGACCGAGCGCAAGCGCGAGGCGGACCGGGAAGCGCGGGCGGCGATCAGCCGGGGGCGGGGGTAAGAGTCAACCGCTCAGGTCAAGGGCAAAACCGCCTGCGCGGCTGGCGGCCACTTCGTGGCGGGCTTTTGGTTTGGGCTGGCCTCGCGGCACCTATAGTCTTCCCGAATTCTAGCTACAATAAGCACATGGCGCAGCAGGTGAGTGAAACGGATTGGGCGCGGGTACGCGCAATCGACGAAAACGCGCCGGTCCCCTTCGACGAAGGCGACCGCGCGGACTGCCCGTATGATCCGAACGACGATGCGGCCATGGATGCGTTCTTCGCGCAGGCTGCGCCGCTGCGCCGAGGGATGATTTCTAAGCCTCAGTAATTCCTTGCAACCCTGTTGACACCCGCCGCTATCCCTACCAGTGTGAAACCTGAACTGAAGTTCGCCCTCGCCTCGCAGTTCCCTGCTGAACTGCTCGTTGTGTTTACCGTGGACCAGACCAGCGGCGAGGCGACCGACGCCAAGCCCGCTCCGTTTCCGCTGACCGAGTCGCAAACCGTGCATGACTCGGTAGGGGACGTGCTGACCGCGGGTGAGTTCCGGTCGGGCGCGAATGAGACTTTGCTGGTCCACAAGGCGCCTTCGTTCGCGGCGAAGCGGCTGCTGCTGGTGGGGTTGGGCAAAGCCGCGGTGAACGCGGGCGGCCGGGGGCCGGACACGGTGGCGCTGCGAAAGGCTGCGGGCGCGGCGGTGCGGTTTGCGAAGGCGCGGGGGCTGCGGGAAGTGACGATCGCGGTGCCGCAGACTACGGTGGAGGCGACCGACGCGGAGGCGGCGCGGGCCATTGTGGAGGGGGCGATTGTCGCTGATTTTGACCCGGATACGTACAAGTCGGACCGCAAGGACGCGAGCCTGACGGCGCTGACCCTGCTTGCGTCGGAGAG
>CAXTRW010000107.1:0-9742 GCA_964246765.1 uncultured Acidobacteriaceae bacterium
GCCCTTCACTGCCCTGCGGACCCCACTGAGCCGTTCCCTACGGACCAGGCCATACCAAAAGCAGCGAAGCAAAACCACGCCTCAGAATCGAGGCGTGGGTCACACCACTCACTTAAGCGGCGTGCGGATGCAGAATGACCTTGGTCCAGCCGTTGTCCCGGTCGTCGAAATGCTTATAAGCGTCCGGGGCGGCTGAGAGCGGCAGCTCGTGCGAGACGATCATGGACGGGTTCGCCTTGCCCTGGTGAATCAGGTCGCGGAGCCGGCGGTTGTAGGCCTTTACATTGCACTGGCCGGTGCCCATTTTCTGCCCCTTGAACCAGAACTTGCCGTAATCGAAGGCGATCTGGCCCTTCTTCGCGAGCGGGTCTGGGGAGCCTGGGTCCTGCGGGACAAACACCCCGATGACGCCGATTTGGCCGGTGGATTTGACCGCGTCCACCAGCGAGTTGAGCACCAGGTTGGGCACTTCCTCCCCCTTGGAATTGTGGCACTGGTAGCCGATGCACTCGGCGCCGCAGTCCGCGCCCCATCCGCCGGTCTGCTCGCGAATCTGGTCGCCGATTTCGCCGTCCATGGTGTCAATGGGGGTGGCCCCGATTTTCCTCGCGAGCTCGAGACGGTCCTTGTGGCCGTCCACCACGAAAATCTGCGCCGCGCCCTGGATGCGAGCCGACATCGCCGCCATCAAACCCACCGGACCCGCGCCGTAAATCACGATGGACTGCCCAGGCTCGAGGTTGGCCAACCGCGTCGAGTGCCAACCGGTGGGAAAGATATCCGACAGCATGACGTAGTCCTTTTCCTTCTCGTCGGCGTCGGGCGGCAGCTGCAGGCAGTTATAGTCGGCGTAGGGGACGCGCAGATACTCCGCCTGACCGCCCGCGTAGGGGCCCATGCCGGCAAAACCATACGCCGCGCCTGCCATGCCGGGCATAACGGAAGGGTCGGCGCAGGTGAGGCAATAGCCGCTCAGCCCGCGCTCGCAGTTGGCGCAGAAGCCGCAGCCGATATTGAAGGGAAGACAGACCTTGTCGCCTTTTTTGACGGTGTCGACGGCGCTGCCTACCTCGACGACGACGCCCAGGTTTTCGTGGCCGAGGATTTTGCCCGGTTCGACCTGGGTGCGGCCCTCGTACATGTGCAGGTCGGAGCCGCAGATATTGGTCGTGGTGAGTTTGATGACGACATCGGTGGGCTTTTCGATTTTGGCGTCGGGGACGGTGTCGACGGAGACCTTTTTCGGGCCGTGATAAACGAGTGCTTTCATGGGGAGTCGAAATCCTTCCTGTTCTGGGGAACTACCGCGTGAGATGCTGGGGACGCGGAGGGGCGATGGCGCGGACGGCGGCGGAGCTTATCGGGTTAGAGGAAAGATATGGGGCGCATAACTACCATCCGCTCGATGTGGTTCTGGCGCGTGGGCAGGGCGCGTGGGTTTGGGACGTGGGCGGCCGGCGCTATCTGGACTTCTTGGCCGGGTATTCGGCGCTCAACCAGGGCCACTGCCACCCCAAAATCCTGGCCGCCATGGTGGAGCAGGCCGGCCGGGTCACGCTGACCTCGCGCGCGTTCCGGAACGACCAGCTCCCGTTGCTCTTAGAGGAGCTGCACGCGCTGACGGGCTTCGACATGGCGCTGCCCTGCAACGGCGGCGTCGAGGCGGTGGAAACAGCCCTGAAGGTGGCCCGCAAGTGGGGCTCGGTCGTCAAAGGCATCCCGGACGGAAAGCAGGAAATCGTGGTTTGCGGGGGAAACTTTCACGGGCGCACCATCGCGGTGGTGGGCTTTTCCTCCGAGCCGCAGTACCGCGCGGGTTTCGGGCCGTTCGCGGGGGGGTTTCGGGCCGTGCCGTTCGGAGACGCAGCGGCGCTTCGGGATGCGATCACTCCGCGGACCTGCGCGTTTCTGGTCGAGCCCATCCAGGGGGAAGCGGGGATCGTCGTTCCGCCGGAGGGTTACCTCCGTGCGGTTTCTGAGATCTGCGCACTGAACAATGTACTTCTGATTGCCGATGAGATCCAGGCAGGACTGGGGCGCACAGGGCAGCTGTTCGCGCACCGGCATGAGGAGGTTCACCCGGATGCGGTGATTGTGGGCAAGGCGCTTTCGGGCGGCTTCTATCCAGTGTCGGCGGTGCTGGCCCGGCGGGAGGTGCTCGGCGTGCTTCAGCCGGGCGACCACGGAAGCACGTTCGGCGGCAACCCTCTGGCCTGCGCGGTCGCCAGGGCGGCCCTGCGGGTGGTGGTCGACGAGCGGCTCTCGGAGCGCTCGGCGGAGCTGGGGGCCTACGCGCTTGCGCGCCTGCGCGCGTTTCACAGCCCGCATATAGTGGAGGCGCGGGGGCGCGGGCTGTGGATCGGCATCGAGCTCAAAAGCGCGGCGCGGCCCTTTTGCGAGCAGCTCGAGCAGCGCGGCGTCCTGTGCAAGGAAACCCACGAGAATGTGATCCGCCTCGCGCCGCCTCTGGTGATCGAGCAGGCGGATTTGGAGTGGGGCTTGGACCAGATAGAAGCGGTGCTGGGGTGAATAGACACAGGGGGAGACCCAGGTCTCGCGTCCGGGGTAGGCTAAGACCTGGGTCTTCGGTGAGCGCCGGCTCACGACCGCGCTTGCATTCGCACACCCTTAGGCACACCACTCCTAAGCGTCGGCAGCCGCGCCGATCGTATCGAGTTGGTCGAGCGCCTCGGCCGGCAGCTTGAGTGCAGCAGCCTGGAGGTTCTCGCGCAGGTGCGTGCGCGAGGATGTGCCGGGGATCAAAAGGATGTTCGGGGAGCGCTGCAGCAGCCACGCGAGCGCGACCTGCATCGGCGTTGCGCCCAGCGAGGCTGCTGCGTCGGTGAGCTCGGAAGACTGCAGCGGCGTAAAGCCGCCCAGCGGAAAGTACGGAACGTAGGCGATTCCCTGGGTCGCGAGGGCGTCGATGAAAGCGTCATCCTTGCGATTGGCCAGGTTGTAAAGATTCTGGACGCAGACGATCTCGGTGATCCGTTGCGCTTCGGCCAGCTGCGTGGGCGAAACGGTGCTGAGGCCGATGTGCCGAATCAGACCCTGTTGCTTCAGTTCGGCCATCACGGTAACCGGCTCTTCAATGGACGTATCGGCAGGCACGCCATGATCGAAAAACCGGAAGTTCACAACGTCCAGCGCATCGAGGCTCAGATTCCGCAGGTTGTCATGAACCGCGCCGACCAGCTCCTCGCGCGAGAAGGCGGCATTCCAAGACGAGTCGTCCCCGCGTTTCGCGCCGACCTTGGTCGCGATGGTGAGGTTCTCGGGATAGGGGTGCAGCGCCTGCCGGATGATCTGGTTGGTGACGTGCGGGCCGTAGAAGTCGCTCGTATCGATGTGATTGACGCCGGAGTCGACGGCCTCGCGCAGCACCGCGATCGCTTCGTCCGGGTCGCGCGGCGGCCCCCATACTTGCGGGCCCGCGAGCTGCATGGCGCCATAGCCCATGCGGTTCAGGCTGATCGAAGTGCCGGGGAGTGTGAAGACGCCGCCTAAATCAGCTTGTATGGCCACTCTGGTTCTCTCCTGGTTTGCGTTGTGGTCATTCGATGAGGTGTGTAGACGGAAGGCTCCGCAAAATCCCGATGATCAGGAGCACGAAGCTTATGGCAAGGAGAAGCACTCGCCGGCGGTGCAGCCCATCCCAGCGATGACGGTAGCTCTTCCAGTCCGCGGGGTGCGTGGCCTCGGACCATGCAGCGATCCGGTTATTGATCGGCACAAGGGCCGTCACAGTGAACGCAATGCTCACTGCCCACAGCACCGCCGAGACCACAATCAGGACCGGCCAGTGTCCCACGGCGTGCTTGACGCCCAACGCGTCGGCGAGAATAAGCAAAAGCACAAAGCCGTACCAAAACGGCATAAAGCGCCCGAGAACGCGGGCAATCGCGCTTGCGCCGGCGAGGTGCGCATCGTCCGGCAGCCGCTCAAGCGCAGGATGAATAAACGCGGCGACGGCGAATTCGTTTCCCGTCATCAGTCCCGCGCAGGCGATGGTTGCTACGTTCAGGAGTTCCATGTTGACTGCCTCCGCATGGGCTAGGCTAACTGGAGGTACGTCGTATAAGGTGAGTCGCCCACGGCAGTGAAAGGAACCAGGCGCACAGGGCCGGATGCGGCGGAGAGAGTCCACTCGGCGGGGCCGGTATGTTGCATGGCAAGCGCGGCTTTGCGGGTGACGGAGGCCGGAACGGGCGCGAGCGGGAACAGAACCAGCGGGCCCTGGACGACGGCGGCGACTTCGGGGTGTTTTGGGTCGATGGGCTCGAGCCGGGGCGACGCGGGCAGCCTCAGGGTGATCTGGTCGCCAGACGTCCAGGTGCGGTGGATCGAGGCGAAGCCGGTCTGTACCGCGAGCGGGACCGGCCGGCCGTTCATCGTAAGCGACGGGCTCTCGGCCCAGGCAGGAATGCGCAGGTGGAGGGTAAACCCGGATGGGGAGGAAGCAGTAAGACGGAAGCGGATTTCGGGCTGGAGCGGATAGTCGCCTTCCTGAGTGAGCTCGATGTGAGAGCCTTCGCCGCTGGTCCAGCGCACGGTTGAGGGGATGTAGAGATTCACCCAGAGCGCGTTCCCGTCGCGGAAGTAGGAGTTGATCCCGTAGTCGGCGGCGACCTGCGGCAGCGTTCCGGAGCAGCAAGGCCAGCGGTGGTCGGAGAACACCCGCTTGCCCTCGAAGTTGTAGTCCGAGTAGTAAAAAGCATGGCCGTCCGGCTGGAGCGGCTTGGCCCCGAGCACCGTGTTGTACATCACGCGCTCCATCGAGTCGCCGTAGCGCCCGTCGCGGGTGACACGCAGCAGATAGCGGGTCAGCTTCATGTGCGCATAGGACCCGCAAGGAGTTTCGAAGCTGTTGTGGCTCTTGGTGAGGCTGGCGAAAACGTCGCCGGAGCCGGGATGGCGCAGCAACTCGTCCGGCCCCCATCCGCCGGTCGCGAAGCTTTGCTGCTCAAGAAAATCGAACCCGTTGCGCGCGGCGTCCAGGTGCTTGCGGCTGCCCGCGACCATGTAGGCCTGCATGGCCGAGCACAGCGCGTTCACGTAGCTGTAAGCGTGGCGGCCGCCCAAAACGTTTTCGCCCCGAGCCAGCGGGTCGAAGTAGCTTTCGAGCAGATATTGGTCGGCCAGCGCCCGGTAGCGCGGGCCGGCGCCGAGCGTGGAGACGAGGTAGAGGTTTTCGGGCATGGTGTAGCTTTCGTCCCAGTTCCAGGACTGGTCCTTTCCCGGGCGCCAGGACACCTCGCGGTCAACCGCGCGGCCGGGCAGCTCGGGCAGCGCGATATTGGTCGTGATCTCAAGCAGCCGCAGCGCGTCCGGGTCGCCCGCCAGGTGGTGCGCGTCCATCAGGTCGCACACCAGCTTGTCGTAGCAGTACGCGGGGAAGCGGTTGCGCTGGTAGTAGAGCGGCGTGATGGTTTCGGCGTACAGCCGGTTCAGCTCCAGCACGCGCTCGCGCGCGCGCCGGTCGCCGGTCGCGGCGTAATGGCGGGCCAGCGCCGAAACCCACTGGCCGAATGTGGCGGACGGGGCCAGGCCGGCATCCTCCTTACGGAAGTTGTAGTCGGGGTTGTACAGGTACCAGCCCCCCAGGGTCGCGCCGGGCGCGGGCTGCCCGCTCATCGCGCGAAAAGGTTTGAGTAGGCTGTCGGTGGGCAGGTCGAGCAGCACAGCAGTGGTGTTCTCTATCTGCGCCAGGTGGGCCGGGCTGGTGATGGTAACGTCCGCGTAGGCCACCTCGCTCAGAAAACTTTGCGGTTCCGCGTCCGCTTCAAGAACAGGCGGAAGGAGGCCGGCGGCCGCGGTGGCGGCAGAAACCTCAAGGAATTGGCGACGGGATAGTTCCATGGACATCGAACCTTTCGACGAGCATCGAAGCTTCCTGCAAAAAGCTTCCGCTTGTTGGATAGGCAGCCACCGGAAAAGTACCAGGAGCGTTGCTGACTTGGATAGCGGGCTGCACTCTGAGCTCGAGAGCTATGCTGGTCTGTGGAGGATGGCATGGCGGTCGTGGAACTGGGGCTGAAGACGGTGCGGGCGGCCGGACCGGAGGAAAAGCGGGCGTGGTGCGGGCGGTTGGAGGCGGGGGAGATTTTGTTCTTCCCGCAAACGCCGGTGCCGGTGGGCGCGGACACGGTCGCCTTTTTGCTGGGGCGGCAGCAGAGCGGCTCGTCGCTGCACAAGAACATCGCCTACAAACCCGCCCTGCACGCGCTGTCCGGACTGGACAGCGGCGACGCAGCGGTTGCGGAGCGGCTGCGGGAAGTGATGCGGGAGTACTCGGAGAGTGTTACGGCGTTCCTGGATGGCTTTTTAGCGCCGTACGCGGGGCGCATGCGACGGGATTATGCGAGCTTCCGGCCGCAGGAAGAGCAGAACCGCGATCTGCCCCTGCGGCGTCGAAATGATTTGCTGCACACGGATGCTTTCCCGACGCGGCCGACGCGGGGGGCTCGGATTTTGCGGTTTTTCAACAACATTCACCCGGAGCGCACGCGGGATTGGGTGGTAGGCGAACCGTTTCGGGAGCTGGTGGGGCGGTTCGCGCCGGGGCAGATCGCGCCGCGGACGGAAGGCGGCGCGGGGCGAACGGCGAAGGCTCTGGCACGGGCGATGGGCTTGGGGGCGGCGATTCCGGGGGTAAAACGGACGCCATATGACGATTTCATGATGCGTTTTCATAATTTTTTGAAGGAAAACGAAGCCTGGCAGCGGGAGGCGCACCGCGAGAGCTTCCAGTTCCCGGCGGGGTCGAGTTGGATGGTGTTCACCGACACCGCTCCGCACGCGGTGTTGGCCGGGCAGTACTGTTTGGAGCAGACGTTCTTAGTGGATCGTGCGGCACAGGTGGCGCCGGAGCACGCGCCGCTGACGGTGCTGGAGGGGATAGCGGGGCGATCGTTGGTCTAATGTCTTGAGCGGGTAGGCGGGTCGCCAGCATCCAGTTCGGGTCCGGTCTGCTCAAGGCGATGAGGCTCGGCCGACGACGACAAAGCTGAGCGATGCGGCCAACCGAAAGCGATTTCCCGGGCGCCGACGCCGGTGGTATGGTTAGGGCGTCGGCTGTTCGGAGCGGGACGATTCGAAATCGACTCGCGGCAAGCAGCTCCGGGGACCTGAGATGTGGTGCTGCGCGCCCTCGTCGCTTCGCGGGAACGCCTCTGGTGGAGCCTGCCCGCCGATTGCCGCGGGCTATGCCACCGGGGGCGATGTTCTTGCCGGGACGGTGTCCCTGCCCGGCGGAACATTCCTGATGGGCACGGACTCACCGGAGGCCTTTCCCGAGGATGGCGAGGGCCCGGTTCGCGAGGTTTCCCTGGAGGCGTTCCGGATTGACCGCGCTCCTGTGACCAACCGGCGCTTCGCGGAGTTCGTCGCGGGCACGGGCTACCGCACCGAGGCCGAGCGGTTCGGCTGGTCGTTCGTTTTCTACCTGCATGTGCCGCGGGCCCGCTTCGGCGAGCTGGTGGAGGACACGGTCGCGGCCGCGCCGTGGTGGTGCAAGGTGCGGGGGGCGCGCTGGGACACTCCGGAAGGGCCGGGCTCGTCGGTAGCGGCACGGGCCGAGCATCCGGTGGTGCACGTGTCGTGGAACGACGCCGTGCAGTACGCGGCGTGGCGCGGGCAGCGGCTGCCGACCGAGGCCGAGTGGGAGTATGCGGCGCGCGGCGGCCTGGTGCAGGCGCTTTACCCCTGGGGCGACAAGCTGCGGCCCGATGGAACACACCGCTGCAACATTTGGCAAGGGCGGTTTCCCGAAGAAGACACAGCGGAGGACGGCTATGCGGGTACCTCGCCGGTGGAGGCATTTCCGCCCAATGCGTACGGCCTGTACTCCATGACGGGCAATACCTGGGAGTGGTGCGCGGACAGGTTCAGCGCGGACCACCACCGCAGCGGCCCCCGGCAGAACCCGCAAGGGCCGCCCGACGGGGCGAGCCGGGTGATGAAGGGCGGCTCGTATCTGTGCCATCGCTCGTATTGCAACCGGTATCGGGTGGCCGCGCGAACGGCGCAAACGCCTGACAGTTCGACGGCCAACATAGGTTTTCGCTGCGCCCTGTAGTGGAGGCGAGTTCTTTGTAAGGAGGATAGAGCGCATGGAACCGAGCGGTGGAGCACGACCGTCGATCTCGCGGCGGCAAGCTTTGAAGGGCGCAGCCGGCGCGATCGCCGCTTCCATGCTGGGCAGCGCGGCGCCCGCGCGCGGCGCAGCCGGCCGGCCCAACATACTTTGGATCACCGGCGAGGGCGTCCCGATCAGCGCTCTGAGCTGCTATGGGAGCAAGCTGATCGAAACGCCTAACATCGATCGCATCGCGCGCGAGGGGATGCGCTTTACCAACGGCTTTACAACCAATGCGCTTTGCGCGCCCAGCCGTGCCACGCTGCTTACGGGCACTTACAGCCATGTGAACGGAATGGTGGGCAACCCGGGTAACCCGGCGGCCCGTGGCGAGGATATTCCGCGCTTCGACGAAGCCCAGATGACGATTGCCAAGTTATTGAAGCAAAGCGGGTACCAAACCGGACTGGTTGGGAAGTGGCACCTGCCCGCGAATCCGGGTAAGACCGGATTCGACTATTTTGTTTACAAGGAGGGCGCGGGCGGCCCGTACTATGACGCGCAAGGGTATCTCGGCAATCCAAGCCTGGGCAGCACGGCGATCGAGAAACAGCGCCACGCGGGTTATGAGACCGACGTTGTGACGGACCTATCGATCAAGGGAATCCGGCAGTTCACGCAGCCGTTCCTTATGATGGTGCAGTACTTCAACGCGCACCGCCCGTTTGAGCCGCCGCACAGGTTCGAGCATAGTTACGACGGTGTCCGCATTGCGGAGCCGGGGACGTTCTGGGACGATTACGCGAACCGAGCCGCGCCGGCGCGGGAAGCGCGCATGCGCATACAGGATATGCAGGACTTCAGCCCGCCGCCGGCCCTGACCGGACGGCAGCGCAAGCAGTGGAACTATCAGCAGTTCATGGACCACTTCCTAGGTACCTTGAAAGCCCAGGATGAAAACATCGGGCGATTGCTGGACTTTTTAAAGTCGAGCGGGCTCGAGGAAAATACCATCGTGGTGTACACGACGGACCACGGTTTTTTTCTCGGCGACCACGGGTGGTTCGACAAGCGCTTTATGTATGAGCAGGCGCTTCGGGTACCTTGGATGATTCGGTATCCGGGCCGGGTGAAGGCGGGAGCGGTGCGCGACGAGTATGTGTTGAACATCGACAACGCGCCGACCATTCTGGAACTGGCGGGGATTGCGCCTCCCTCCTCGATGCAGGGAAGAAGCATGGGGCCCTTGCTGCGAGGCCGCGACGTATCCGACTGGCGAACCTCCATGTACTACCACTATTACGAGTTCGGACCGCCGCACTGGGTCGCGCCGCACTATGGAGTAAGAACAAATAGGTATAAGTTGATCAGCTACTATAACTGGAACGAGTGGGAGCTGTTCGATCTGGAGAAAGACCCGGATGAGATGGACAGTTTGTGTTTGGGTGGGGGCTTCCGGATACAGCCCGGCTATGAGGCGATCGCGCGCGACCTGGTAGCGCAGTTGAAAGCACTACGACAGCGATACGGCGATCGGACAGGATTGCCGGTCAACGCGTGGCCGACCGACGACTAAGGCAGTTCTCGTAGTGGTGTAGAGGGAGAGTTGTGTGGCAGTGTGGCTTTTACCGCCGGGAAAGCCCCCTGCCGCGATGGCGGCCC
>CAXTRW010000108.1:0-9717 GCA_964246765.1 uncultured Acidobacteriaceae bacterium
GCCCGCGGCGACCTCGCACGGCATCGGCTCGGACTCGCAGCGGCCGTTCGCGATCGTAATCGTGGGCGGGCTAATCGGGGCGCTGCTTTTGAACGTGTTCCTGCTGCCGACCTTGTATGTGTGGATCGCGCGGCCGGGGGACAAGCTGCCTGAGCGGCGGCCGGGGATGGAGGTCTAGTGGCGCGCTCTTGTCTTCTCAAAAACCCGCCACGAAGTGGCCGCCAGCCGCGCAGGCGGTTTTGGTATTTGCTTTTCGCTGCTCTGCTTGCCGCACCCGCGCCGGCTTTTGCCCAGGCGCAAACGGGGGTCCCCTCCGCGCCGGAGCCGGTGCCGACCGCGCCGTTGGCGGTGCCGCCCGGCGTGCCGGAGCTGAACGGCGCTCCGCTCTCCGACCCCGCCGCGCACCCGGAGCGGCAGAACGGCGGCAAGCTGAAGCAGATCGCACCGCCTCCGCCCGCGCCGCCGGACCCGCGCCGCAGCCTACCCACCCTGCCCGGCGCGCTCACGCTTCAGCAGGTATTGACGCTCGCCCGCGCGCAAAACCCCACGCTGCTGGCCGCCCGGCGAAACCTGGACGCCACGCGTGCCCTGGAAATCCAGGCCGCGGTGAGGCAGAACCCGAATTTTGGGCTGGTAGGCCAGGAGGTGACCCTAGGCCAGCACAACCCGGCCAGCCCCTACACGTACAGCGCGCAAGTTTCGCGCCTGTTCGAGCGCGGGCAAAAGCGGCGCTGGCGGCTGGAAGGCGCTCGCGCGACCACCGACCAAACCGCCGACCAGCTGCGCGACCAGGAGCGCGCCACCATATTGGCTGTGAAGCAGGCATTCGTCGCCATGCTGGCCGCCAAAGCCGCGCTCGGTCTCGCAAACGGGAATTTGGCGGATTTTCGCCGCGAGGTCACCATTAACTACGACCGCTATACGGCAGGCGATATTGGAAAGCTCGACATCGAGCGGCTGGATTTGCAGCTCGCCCAGTTTGAAAGCGACCAGTCCGCGGCGGTGATCGACCTGCGCCAGGCGAGCGATCAGCTCCAAACCTTGGCCGGCGTCGCGAGCCCGAACCCCCGTTTTGACATTGCGGGCGACATCGTCCCGCCGGGGCTATCGCTCGACCTCCAAACCCTGGATGCGCGCGCGCTTCAGGAGCGGCCCGACTACCTGGCGACCCTGGCCGGGGTGGCCGTCGCCGACGCGAATGTAAAGCTGGCCTACGCGAACGGCACGAGCGACCCAACGCTTGAAGGCGAATACGAACGCAGCGCTTACTTCAACACCTTTGGCTTCAACTTTCAGGTACCGGTTCGTATCTTCGATAGAAACCAGGGCAACAAAAAGTCCAGCGAATTGGCTGTCCAAAGCAGCAATTTCACGGTAATCGCCGCGAAGAATCAGGTGCTATCCGACGTGGACCAGGCCTGGATCGGCTACACCCAATCCAAGCTGCTCGCCGATCGTTACACCTCGCACTATCTGGACGAGGCCGGGGATGTGCTGCAGATCGCGCAGTTTGCCTATGATCACGGCGGTCTCGCGCTGATCGACTACCTGGATGCTCTGCGCGATTCGCGGCAAATCACCTCGGACGCGCTGCAGGCTTACTCGTCGACCTGGCTTGCTATTCACCAACTCAGCTACGCCTCGGCCACGGAGCTGACGCCCTAGGGCGGTTCTCGTTCCCACGTGGAACGGCCAGCGTCACTGGACGCGGCTTTTCCGACGGAAAAAAGCCACACTGCCCCAAAACTCTCCCGCTACACCAAAACGAGAACGGCGATGGGTCTAACGATTTGCGGCTAGGATATCGCCTCCGAGGAATGCAGCCGGAGGCAGGCTGGTCGGCACCGTGATCGGCGAAGTATCAGCCGGGGAGCGGCGGTTGCGGCGGTTTGCCGCATGGGTGTCAGGAGCGGCGATCGATACCGTGTTGACCACGGACGGGTCGTCCCGCAGCTTCGCGAACAGCTCCCCGTTGCTCGCCCGCGGCACCTCGAGTGTGCTTGCCGCGAAGCCGTCCGGCACGGTAACGGCCTTGGAAAATTGGGCGTCGGCCGCCACGGAATCGAGCAGAAAAAGACTGCTGCCGGCCAGCGTGCAGCTTTGCGCGGCGTCCGGCGGGCAGCTGTAGTTGGCAAAGCTCGGCAAGCGCACCAGCGTCGCGAGCGGCACCCAGTCGCCGGCCGTGCCGTCCGCCAGCACCGGGCGCAGCCGCAAGGGCCCGAACGCGGACGGCCCGAAGCTCTTCGCGGGGTCCAACGTTCCGATCGCGGTTTTCGCGTCTTGCAGGACGAGTTGGCCCGAGGCCAGACTGAAAGTCGCCGAGAAGAGCCCATCTTCGGTAGCGATTTCGATCGATTCATCCCGCGCAAAGCTCGCCGGCGACTGCGATTTAATCGCGAATACCAGCTTGCCGTCGAGCGGCAGTTCGTCGGGCGCGCCCAGCTTTAAAGTGACGGCCAGGGCTGTGACCGGTGCGGGGGCGAGTTGCACATTCTTGTCGAGCAGCGCCACGGACGGCCGCGGCGCGGCCACGGTGACCGGCACGGCGACGATCCGGCCGTCTTTGAGCGTGATCTGGGCCGCTGTTTTTGTGCCGGCCTTGAAATCAGCGATCGCGGAACCCGCCGGGGACGAGATACTCCCTCCCGCAGGCGGTCCCGTGCTCGGCAGAGCCATCTCCAGTGCGTCGGTCGTGCCGCTGCGCGTCAGCTTGCCTGGGGCAAATCGGGCGCCGCGCAGCTCCAGCGACGCCACTTCGTCCAGGCGCGAGCCGGTCAGCACACCCCCGCGGTCCCCGGAGTGCATGGTGAACACATCGTACTTACCCGCTTCGGCGAAGGAAGGGATGTTCAGGGTTTTCGGGTCTTTTACCCCGTATTGCCGAATGGAAAGCACCAGCGCGCCGGGCTGCGCATCCTTGAGCGGCAGAGTCGCGACGATCGCGTCCGCGCCGTCCGGCTTCCAGGCTGCTTTTTGCTCTTGGCCGCTCGCGTCCCGGAAGCTGACGCCTTCCACGCAGGCAGCGGCGTCGGAGCGGAGATGGAGCTCATCGGTCCGGCCGACCACTAGGGCGTCCTTGTCCTCGCCGGCAACCGTCCAGTCCCCTCCGTCGGTAGAGCGCAGCTTGAACGAGGGGCCCTTGTATGCGTCGAAACCCCAATAGCCCTCGATCTCGGCGTCCACCTGCTTGCCCAGGCGCGCGTTGGCAAGCACAGGCGCGGGCACCACGAAGCCGCCGGCGGTAGGGTCGGCGCGGGTCGGCAGGTCCACCGTCTTGCCGTTCGCGCCCGCCAGCTGCAGGGTGAGGCCGTGCCCGAATCCGGTCGCGAAAATTTCGGGCGAACCGTCCACGGGCAGCGCCAGGGGCGTTTGCTGCATGCAATACACCTGCTTCGGATCGACCGGATGCAGGTTCGGCAGTCGCGCGTTTTCAATCGGCGGCAGCGCCACGACGAGGACCGACTTCGGGTTATGGAACGAGGGCGGGGCGTTCAGCCACAAGTTCATGTCCGTGCCGTCCGCGTCGGAAAGCGCCGGGATGTACTGGTACTGGGCCGAGTGGAAACTGGCCAGGATTCTGGCGATGTCAAACGCGGCGGAGATGTACGGATCGTAGAGTCCGGAAGCCATGCCGGCCGTGGACCCGGCTTGAAGGGCCAGATCGTTGGTCGGACCGTTCAGCAGCCCCTGCGCCGGGTTGATGCTGCCGTTATCCAAAATCAGGGCGCTCTGGCTCTGCTGCAGGCAGGAGGCCTGCTGGTCGGCCGGTCGCTGGAAGCAGTCCTGGTTCAGCTTGAGCGAGAGCGAGCGGGCCAGGGTATTCGACTCGGGCTGGATTTTGTCCGGATCCTGAATCGCCCCAATCGCCTTGAGGTAGGTGCTGATGCGCTCGCGGTCCAGGCTGGCCAGGCGCAGGTCCTGGCTGGCGCGCACAAAGGCGCCGGGGCGCCCGCGAACGGCGCTTTTCAGCGCGGCGAAGTCGCCCCCGGTTTGCGGCGCGAACAGGACAACAACCTGCTCGGCGCCGGGAGGCACGAGGAGGTACACGCCCTCATCCATGACCTGCTTGTTCCAGGCCTCCACCTTGTGGAACCAGTTGTCGGGCGGGGGATTCGTCGATCCGCGCAGGAATGCGGCCACCATGAGGTAGTGGACCGATTCGTGCTCGCCCAGCACGGGATGGAGCCAGAGCCGGTCGCCGGGCTCGAGGTTCGGGACCTGCGCGATGGCGAGGGTCTTGCCGGCGCGCTGGACCTTGACCTCCAGCGTTGGGCCCTCGAGGTCGAACTGCGCGGCCTGAGCGCGGGCGAACGAGGCGGTACCGGTCCACAAACTTCCCAGAGCAGAGCAAAGTACGAAAAGTGAGGCAAACTGTTTGAATCGTGAGAGCACACCGCTCCTCATTCCTTTATTGTCGGCGCAGGGAGCTTGTGGGGCAAGTGAATAGCTGCTGAAACTTGGCCCGCGGGTAACCCCCGTTCCCGAAACGGTCCTGAGAGGCTAGAACGTTCCGTTTTGGGTTTAGCTCGTTCTCTTCGCGCCTTGAAGTCTCGCTTTGGCCAGCTTTTGCTTGCCATACTGGTTGGCGAGGAACAAGAAAATGACCGCCAAAGCAAGAAACACGGCCCACAGCACGGTGTTGCGTTTGCCGTTATCTGGGGCCACGGGCAGAGCGCCCAGAAACCGGACTGGCGCGCCGGAGCCGGCGAAGACCTCCAACGTGAGCGCGTAAGTGCCCGGCGCGGGCAGCCGCACCGTCGCGCCCGGCAGCCGCGAATTGCCGCCCGCGCCCGACGCGAACGTGAACGCGATCGGCTCACGGCCTGCCAGCGTCAGCTCGCCGCATAGGCTTCGCAGGTCAGTTGCCGTCGAGCCGTCAGCGGTCTGCACCAGCAGCGCAAGGTCCACCGGCCCGGCAACCAGCGGGTCCGGCGCGGAAAACAAGGTGGCGGTATAGGCGCCCTCGGTCGCGTGGAAGGCGATGTGGGGGCCGTCGGCCCGCGCGGAACCGGCGCAGAGGAGCGCCGTGCAGAGCGCCAAAAGGCAAAAGCGCAGCTTCACATCCCGACCATGCCGCGCATCTGCATCGGCTCGATCAGAATCCACACCCCCGCCGCGTACAGGCCGGATGCGACGGAGGCCCACGGCAGCATCGCCAATGCGCGCCGGCCGGGGTCCGCGGCCGCGCCCGCCATGCGCCAGCCGAGATACAGCGCTCCTAGAAAACCGGCATCGAGCAGACCCATTTGCAGCTTCAGGAGCGAGGCCGGGCCCAGCAGAGGCTGCTCGCTCAGCCAGTCCGGAGACGGCAGGCCCCGCAGGATCACCCCCGCTTTAGCGAGTTCCTGGCCGGCCTGCAACACCCCTGGAACCACCGAGTCCCACGCCGTGGCAAGATGAAACGAAAGATGCGCGGCCCACATCCCCAGGCCGAGCGGCAGCAGGGCAAGCACCCATTTCGGCAGATTCCTGCGCTCGCCCCGCGGCCGCGCGAGCTCGAGCGCGCTCAACAGCGCCGCCGGGATGGCAAACGCCGCCAGCAATCCAGCTGCGGTGCGCGCGGCCGGATTCATCGCAACGCCCAGGCGGTCGAGCGCCGCGGCCACTGGCGCCACCATCACGGCGGCGCTCGCGAAAGCCGCGGCGATCACGGTCGCGGCGATCACGGCCAGGTCGAGCCGGTCGCGGTAGCGGCCCACGGCCGAGCGCTGCGGGTCGCGCGTGGCGAGCCGCGCGAGCTCAAGCGCGGGCGGCTGCGCGAACAGGCCAATGTTGTCGTGGGGGCAGGCCTTGACGCAGTCCATGCACAAGGTGCAGTCCACATTGCCCTGCTTTTCCGGCAGAAAAAGGTGCAACTCACACCCGCGCTGCGGGCGCGGCTCAACATGCCCGGCAATGCAATCGCGGGTCGCGCAGCCGCCGCAGGTTGCGAGCGAACGCGGCGCGACCCCGACCGGGGACAGGAGCGAGGAAACGAAGTTGAACTGGCCCAGCGGGCACACGTATTTGCAGAACGAAGCGTCGCGAAACACGGAATCCACGGCAAACGTGACTGCAAAGTAGCCGAGCAGCAGCACGGCCGTGCGCAGGGGCGAGTTCCACAGATCGAGCGCCTCGTAAGCCCAAAAAAACAGCACCACCAGCGCCGCCGGAGCCCATTTGTTGCGCAAGAAGCGCGGCCACGGCAGCTGCCGCCAACCCAGCCGGGCGGCAAGCCACTTGGAAGCCTCGCGCGGCAGAGTGAACGGGCAGCTCATGCAGAACAGGTTGCCGACCAGCAGCAGGGCGAGCACGAACAGCCCGCGCCCGTAGGTCCAGGGCACGATCCCGGCCAGGTTCATGGAGCCCATCTGGTGCCCGAACAGCCCATCGGCGATGACGGCGGCGGCGAGCAGCAGCGAAAGCGCCTGAAGGCTTTGGCGTCCGTAGCGCGACTTGAGAAAAGCTCCGATGGGACGGATGCGCAGCAGATCGAACGGCCTGCGCGGCTGCTTTGGAAGGCGCGGCGGCGCGGCCGGCTGCAGCGCTGCCAGGCGGGCGCGCGCCGCGTCAAAGCCGAGGCCTCGGCGCTCGCCCCGGCGACTCAGCAGGTTGACCGTGATCAGCATGGCCGCGCCTAAAAAAGCCATGGAGCCCACCACCCACATCAGCGACCCGGCGGCGACCTGGTCGCTCAGCACGGAGACCCCGAAGAACCGCGGAACCCGCGCGTAGGCCGGATAGAACACGCGGCCCGAGAAGCTGAGGGCGGCGGAAAGGCCGGTGTTCACGATGTCGGCCGAAAGCAGAAAGGGCAGCAGCAGCCAGCGGCTGGCCGGGTAGGTGGTGGGCCAGGGCGCGACGATGTGCCACCAAAACAGCACGCTGGTAAACAGAAAACATACGTGCTCGACCTCGTGCCAGCCCGGCGAGGCGAGCGCCAGGTCGTAGGCCGCGGGTACGTGCCAGCCCAGAAAAGCGATATTCATCGCGATCCAGGCGAACGCCCGCGAAGCGAACACGCGCTCGAGAAAATGCACTGGCCGCAGGGTGAAAAATGGCCCGATGCCTTCGCGCACCCAGGATCGTGGCAGCCCACGCAGCAGCGGAACCACGGGCGCGCCCAGGACCAGCAAGGGCGGCGCGACGGACATGAGCAGCAGGTGCTGGATCATGTGCGCGGTCAGCAGGGCGCCCGACAGGGTGTCGAGCGGCGAGGCGATCGCGATCCACACCGCCGCGATTCCTCCGGCAAAGCAGCCGGCGCGCCAGCCGGGAATCTGGTCCGGGCGCGTCTTCGCGAGAGCCCGCCAACCTCGGAGGTAGATCAGCAGCGTAAGCAGGAGCGAGAGGGTCGCCCACTTGGGGAAGGTTTGGAGCCTCGAAGAAAGGCCGTAAGCGGCTTGTGTTGCGTCACCCATGGCGTCGGCGGCGTTCTCCCCTGAGAACCGTGAGCGGGACGACATTGCTGCGTCTCGGAAGGCTACTTGGGTGGAGGGAAGGCCTGCTTTTAGCCTACACGCCCGGGCTGCGAGAGCCTCGCTCCCGGAACCCTGGCGTGTTGGCTCGGGCAATGCGGCATCGCGACCAGCGGAAGTGCCACTGTGAAAACGAAAACCCGCCACGAAGTTGTGCCGGCCGCGCAGGCGGTCTTGCATTTTCTAATTAGGTATCTTTACTCAAAGCGGTCGCGAGCTTTCACTTGCGATAGCCGCGTACTCAAGATTGCGACGCGGAGCACCCGAGTGGACGGCGGGTGCGGGTTAGAAGCAAAACGGCAGCGCCTGTCGGGGGCGCTGCCGTTTGCCTCGTGCTCTTAACTATTGCGCATGCGCGAGCGTCGGCGGAGTCGCCATGCTGATCGTGCCGGGAGCCGCTTCCTTTGCCCGCGGATGCTTCTTGACTACCGAGGGCAACTGCGTCCGGCTCACCGTGGTGCCCGCCTTCGCGCCGCTCAAGGGCGAGCCGGTGTTGTCGGGCGAAGGTCCATACTCGCCCGGGACCGGCAGCGCTGGGTTGCGCGCCGGGGGCTGATTGGATGGGTGCATAGTTTCAAGAAACGCCACCAAGGCGGTTGTTTCCGACGGGGACAGATTTTTGCCGTAGGCGGGCATGTTGCCGCCGCCTTGGAGCACCTGGCGCACCAGCTGGTCGTAGGTCAGGCGAGTGGCCACTGTGTCGAGCGCCGGCCCGCGTTGACCGCCCGCACCGTCTACCTGGTGGCAGTTGCGGCACTGCTTGCCTTGAAACACGATAGCTCCCTGCCGCTGCAACGGCTCCGCGGAATGGATTTTCTGAGTGGGCAGAGTGTCCCCGCTCCAGGCGGTCATCTTAGGGCTCCAGGGCTCGTAAGTGCCGAGGTGGTTCAGGATCGCGAGGCTGACCGCCATCGTGATCAGGGTCAACACCGCCACGGGACGCCGGCTCCAATGCTTTTCCCCTTCGCCCGCGACAAACGGGAGCGCGACCAGGACCGCGATCGCGATCGGCGGCACGATCAGCAGGAATGGCGTTTCCATCCAGTCCGGCAGGTAGGAGAGGATCGAGTAGATCCACAGGAAAAAGTAGTCCGGCTTGGGGACGGTTTGAATAATGGTCGGATCCGGCTGCTGACCCGGGCCGAATGGCCCGAAGATCACCGCGCAGATGGCCACCGCGGAGTAAATCGCGGCCGTAAAGAACAGGTCTTTCCAGACCGCGCCGGGAACGAACGCGATGCCGTCTTTGTGCGCGAGCTGGTTGTACTCAGCGACATAGGTGGAGCGGCGCACGATGCGGCCGGGCATGGGCCACTCGTTGACGCCCAACTTCAGAACCAGCCAGACATGCAGCCCCGCGAAGCCCAGCAATAGCCCGGGAAGTACGAATACGTGCAGCGCGAAGAACCGCGTGAGGGTGGCGCCGCCGATGATGGGGCCGCCGAGTAGCGCATGAACCGCATAGGAACCGATAATCGGTACGCGGCTCGCGATGGAGGTGCCGATGCCGAGGCCCCAGTAGGCATCCGTATCGTAGCGCAGGACCTGGCCTGTGAACCCCATACCCAGGGTCAGGAACAGGAGCCCCACACCGAGGAGCCAGGTGAGCTCGCGCGGAAACTTGTACGCGCCGAACAGAAATACCTGGGCCATGTGGATGATCACAACCGCGATCATGAAATTGGAGCCCCAGCCGTGCATGGCGCGCAGGAACCAGCCCAGCGGGAGATTGTTGTTAATGTAATGCAGGCTTTGCCAGGCCTCGGATGCCGATGGCGTGTACACCAGCGCCAGCATGATGCCGGTGAGGATTTGCAGGATCAGGAGCGACAGCGCCGCCGAGCCGAACACGTACCACCAGCTCGCGGTGGACTTCGGCACCGAGTGCAGCGCCGACTCCTTGACAAAGCCCTCAAGCTGCAAACGGCGCTCGAGCCAGCTGTAGGTGTCGAGCGCGGCCTTTTTTCCGTTAAAATTTAGCCGAGGCATGACTTGTTTCCTTTGCTGCCTGCGTCGCGCAGGCTGGCCGAAGTGGAAAGCGTCGGCAGCTGGCCGGCGTAGATCTGCAGATCGCCGTTGACGACCTTCCACTGGTACTCAAACATGCCGCGCGTGGGAGGGCCGGCGGCGCGGGAGCCGTCCTGGTAGTAGACCCCACCATGGCACGGACACATAAACAAGCCCGACTGCGGGAACGAGCGCACTGGGCAGCCCAGGTGCGCGCAGTTGATGGCGAACACCTGAAAGTCCTGGTCGCTCA